>DASTRT010000089.1:0-25223 GCA_035761085.1 Methylophilaceae bacterium | reverse complement strand
TGCCCTTCGCTGTCGATATCCAGCGGACGCTCGACGCGAATCAGGATATCGTCGGCCGGGCTCAGCCGCATGGCGCCGCCCCAGATGATGCAGCCGCCTTCACGCTCCACCCCGCGTTTCATGGCCGGCACATCGAGTTCGACCCGCGTCAGCGTTTCCATGACGTCTGCCGTGCCCGCGGGGGAGGTGATTGCCCGTGAGGAAGTCTTGGGCATGATGAGCCCGTAAGCTGCCACGATGGGTACCACGATCAGCGTGGTGCGGTTGCCCGGCAGCCCGCCGATGCAGTGCTTGTCGACGATACGCGGCTGTTCCCAGTCAATGCGTTCGCCCGCGTTGACCATGGCACGCGTCAACGCCACGATTTCCTGCATGTTCATGCCCTGGGCGCATGCGGTGATGAAGGCGGCAAGTTCAATGTCGGAATAGCGGCCCTTTGCCACATCATTGATGATGTGCTGGATAGCCTCGTCGCTCAGCGTATGGCCATATACCTTGGCGCGCAATTCGTGCAGGGAATCGATGAGCGGTGGATGCGACAGCATGACCAGCTCGCCTTCCCTCGCGCCCAGCATGCGCCAGGCCACTTCGGAAAGGCCGGCTTCGTCGGCCCTGAGCAGCCCGTGGGTGAGCACGTTAAGGGTGGCAATGATACTGCGGCCGTTGTGCCTGACCTCGACACGCGATGGCGCCTCGAACCCCTCGCCGCGGCAGACGTGGCAATCGCTGCGCATGTAGATGACGGGTTCCTGGTAGGTGTCGATGCCGATGCGGCGGAGTCTGAGAAGATTGAGTCTTTGTGCTTGCCCGGGGTGATCCATTGCGTTCTTGATCGTTATGCCAGTGCGGTTATGGGAATGCGTTGCCCTGTTTTCGATATTGCCACAATTCACTGGGCTGCAGGTGGGGGGCCGCCAAAAATATGGTCGAGCATCAGGCGCTGTTCCTTGTCGGAAGGCGTCCAGGCAAATTCGTCGCGCAGGGTGCGCCTCAGGGCTTGGACCTCGGGGTCGTAGTCGACATCCTCATAGGGCGAATTCCTGACGGCTTCATAAAAGGCATGGTTCTGCTCCAGGCTGAATTTACCGGGATGTGGCCGGGCATGGCCGCTTCCGTCGAAATCGAGCAGGCTGAAGGTCATGTTGACAGCCTGGGCGGGCTGTCCGTTTCTCATCCTGACGTAGACGATACCCAGGCGAATTTGCTGACCAGCATACTGCGGCAGCGCCAGTCGGCCCTGCACAAGCTCCACATAGCGCGCGTGCGGCAGCGCTTCGATTTCGTTGGGCGCCGGCAAGAGAAAGACGTAATCCTGATGCATACCTTGTCCTGATCAAGAAAGCATGAACAGTATGACGGGAATTCGCGCGGAAGTATGTGCGGTATGGGAGGAGAGCTGGTTCACGCGTCTTTCACCATGCGCACCAGGTTATCATCCATGGCATCGTAACGGTGGTAGTTGTTGCCGCCGTTTAGCTTGGAGCGGTACATGGCCTTGTCGGCGTGTTGCAGCAGTTCGTCGAGTTCCACATCATCCTCGGGATAAATCGTGTAGCCGATGCTGGCGGCCACCATAATGGTCCTGCCGTTCAGCTCATAAGGCGCGCTGATGCTGGTCAATAGGCGGGCCAGCGTGTGCTCAACTTCAGCGGGCGATTCCAGGCCGCTCAACAGCAGGGCAAACTCGTCGCCGCCCAGCCGTGCCACGATGTCATGTGCCCGCAATGAGCTGCGAATGCGCTCTGCCATTTGGATCAGCAGCTGGTCGCCCGCCTTGTGCCCCATGGAATCGTTGACCGGCTTGAAGTTGTCGAGATCCAGATAGCAGACCGCCAGCAGTTCGTCCTTGCGCCGCGTGCGCGCCAGCGCCTGCTTGAGCGAATCGAAGAACAGGGTGCGGTTGGGCAGCTGCGTCAGTGGGTCGTGGTAGGCCATGCGTTCCAGGCGTTGCTGCTGTTCCTTGAGCAGCGTCATGTCGGAGCAGATGCCGACGTAGTGGCTGATTTCCTGCGACATGCTGCGCACGGCGAAAAGATCCAGCCGCGCTATGTAGGTGTCGCCGTCCTTGCGTTTGTTCCAGGCTTCGCCGCGCCACTCGTCGTTCCGCTGTTCGCCGTTCCACAGGCGGTCGAAAAAGTCCGGCTCCTGATAGAAGAAGCCCAGCTGCTGCGGCGTGCGCTCGAAGGCATCCTCGCGGGAGTAGCCCGTCAATTCGGAAAAGGCGGGATTGACGTCTACGATGCGGCGTTGCGGGTCCATGATGAAGATGCCTTCGTGCGCATATTCGAAGACGCTGGCCGACAGGGTCAGGCGCTCGGCATTCTTTTCCAGCGTGTTGACCATCACGCGCAGGTTGTGGCGCATAGTGAGGATATCTGCCATCAGGGTGCCGATATCGGCCTGCACATTCTCATCATTGGAGAGATCGCCCATCGAAGTGCGGTGCACCAGCTCAACCGCCACCGCAGGGTCGCCGCCCAGCGGCCGCAGGATCAGCCGACGCAATTGGGTAATGATGATGGCGATCAGCGCGATGCCGAGCAGGGTGCCGATGAGGATCAGGTAGAGTGAATTGCTGAGGCCGCTAAGCCTGGCCTCGCTCTTGGGGTAGGCAATCACGGCCCGGTAGCCCCATTGCGGAATCTCTTCGCTGCTGATCACCCAGCCCCTGGGTTTCTGCGCCAGCAGATGCTCGGCGTCCTTCATCGAGATATGGTCAGAGAGGAAGCGGATCTGTCCCCGGTAATCCTGCAGCGCCAGGAAACCGTTCTTCAGGTAACGGGTCTTCTGAACCGCCTGACGCAGCACTTCCAGGTCTGCCTTGTAGCCCACGTACCAGGCGCCGATGATCTCTCCCTTGTTGTTGCGCATGGGCTCATAGCCGGTGATGTAGGGCTCGCCGAGAATATCCACCACGCCGTAAAAGGTTTCGCCCTGGCGCAGCGCGGCCAGCGCCTTGCCCTCCGGGTCCAGCACTGTGCCAACGGCGCGCTCGCCGTCGCTCTTGCGCAGGTTGGTGGAGACGCGGACGAAATCGTTGCCGGATTTGACGAAGAGGGTGGCGGTGCCGCCGAAATGCTCGCTGATACTGTCTACCAGCTGAAAGTTATAGGTTTGCGGCGTCTTGCCAAGCACAAGATTGGGGACTTCCCGCTCGCCGACAAAGGTCTTGCCACGGATGGACGGTTGTCCGATGAGCTTGCCCTGCATGCGCAGCATGCTGATGGAAGAGTAGACGCGGTCGTTGACCAGAGATTCGGTAACGTCAAGCAGTCGGAGCAGCGCCTGGGTCTCCCGATGCGCCTGTTTCTCGATGCTGCGCATCTGTTGGGCAGTCTCACGCTCGGCGAGGATCGCCGCGCTGATAATGATCAGGACCGCCACAGGCAACAGGAAGCGCTGAATGATAGAAATGTTTCGCTTCATTTCTTCATTGCATCAGTAGGTTAGGTAAGCCCGGCATCATGTCACAAATTTTTGTTGCCGACTAATGCAACCGATGGAAGGCAACGGCGTCATAATCGGTCATTCCGGTATTTAAGAGTAGAATGCGCGCCTTCATGGAAATTTCGCGCCCGCTATACAGTTATCGCCCCTATTGGGCCAAGCGTTTCGGCACTGCGCCCATCCTGCCGATGAGCCGCGCCGAGATGGATGCGCTCGGCTGGGATTCGTGCGACATCATCCTGGTGACGGGCGACGCCTATATCGACCATCCCAGCTTCGGCATGGCGCTGGTGGGCCGTCTGCTGGAAGCGCAAGGCTTCCGCGTCGGCATCCTGAGCCAGCCGGATTGGCAATCCGCCGACCCGTTCAAGGCGCTGGGCAAGCCCAATCTGTATTTCGGCGTGACCGCCGGCAATATGGATTCGCTGGTCAACCGCTATACCGCCGACCGCAAGATCCGCTCGGACGACGCCTACACGCCAAACGCGGAAGCAGGAAAACGTCCGGATCGCGCCGTGCTGGTCTATTCCCAGCGCTGCCGCGAAGCCTATCCCGACGTGCCGCTGGTCATCGGCAGCATCGAAGCCAGCCTGCGCCGCATTGCGCACTACGATTACTGGTCGGACAAGGTACGCCGCTCGGTGCTGGTAGATTCCAAGGCCGATATCCTGATCTACGGCAATGCCGAGCGGGCGCTGGTGGAACTCAGTCACCGCATCGCCAGGGGTGAAAAGGTCAGCGACATTACCGATATCCGCGGCACGGCCTTTTTGCGCAAGCAGATTCCCGAAGGCTGGATGGAAGTGGATTCAACCAAGCTGGATCGTCCCGGGAAAGTGGAGGCGCATGCCGACCCATATGAGATGAAAATGGGTGCAGGGTCCAGCTGTGAAAGTGACAGCAAACTGGGCAACACGGATGTATTGCCTGCGGGCGTGAACCAGATCCAGATTGTGCGCAAGGAAAAGGTGCCGCGCGAGCTACAAGTGGTACGCCTGCCAGCCTATGAAGAAGTGGCGAATAATCCGGTGATGTACGCGCACGCCTCGCGTGTGCTGCATCTGGAGTCCAACCCCGGCAATGCACGAGCACTGGCGCAACGACATGGCGACCGCGAGGTGTGGCTCAATCCGCCGCCAATCCCGCTGACCACCAAGGAGATGGATTACGTCTACGACCTGCCGTACGCGCGTAAGCCACACCCGGCCTACAAGGGCGCGCGCATCCCGGCATGGGAGATGATCCGCTTCTCGGTCAACATCATGCGCGGCTGCTTCGGCGGCTGTACCTTCTGCTCCATCACCGAGCACGAAGGCCGCATCATACAGAGTCGTTCGGAAGCATCCATCCTGCATGAGATCGAGGAAATCCGCGACAAGGTGGAAGGTTTCACCGGCATCGTCTCCGACCTGGGCGGACCGACGGCCAACATGTACCGCATGGCCTGCAAGAGCAAGGAGATCGAGAAGAATTGCCGCAAGCTCTCCTGCGTCTATCCCGGCATCTGCGACAACCTGAATACCGATCATTCCGACCTGATCCAGCTGTATCGAAAAGCGCGGGCGATTCCCGGCGTGAAGAAGATACTGGTCGGTTCCGGTCTGCGCTACGATCTCGCCGTGACGTCGCCCGAATACGTCAAGGAGCTGGTGCAGAACCACGTTGGCGGCTATCTCAAGATTGCGCCGGAGCATTCGGAAGAAAACGTGCTCTCCAAGATGATGAAGCCGGGCATGGGCGCTTACGACAAGTTCAAGGAAATGTTCGAGCGCTTCTCGAAAGAAGCCGGCAAGGAACAGTACCTGATCCCGTATTTCATTGCCGCCCATCCGGGCACGACCGACGAGGACATGCTGAACCTGGCGCTGTGGCTCAAGAAATACGACTTCAAGCTGGACCAGGTGCAGACCTTCACGCCGACGCCGATGGCAATGGCAACGGCTATGTATCACTCGGGCAAGAATCCGTTGCGCAAGGTCACTACCGAAAGTGAAGCTGTGCCCATTCCCAAGGCTGGCGGGGTACGCCGATTGCACAAGGCCTTCATCCGCTATCACGATCCCAACAACTGGCCAATGCTGCGCGAAGCGCTAAAACGCATGGGCCGCGAAGACCTCATCGGCAACGGCAAGAAGCATCTGGTGCCGGCGTGGCAACCGATTGCTGTCAAGCCCGCCACTGCAAAACCCCTGCCGCCTGCGCGCTCGAGAAATCCGGAAGCTTCAGCCAGGAAGCCCTTCCGCCGCGCCAGGTAATCCCGCTTCCTGCTCCTTTGCTGCGTAACTTGCAACTTTTGCGGGTTATGCATGCTGTTGCATGCAAAATTTGCACTATGTAAGCAAATTGTAATGCAAGCCTTTTAGACTCTTGCCCACCTGCTTTTACGCAACTGTTTGATCTTTATCAAAGAAGCCAGTCCTTCGGTCAGGTGTACTAACGCGTACCAAGCATGGCATGTTTCGTGCTGCATAGGCCTGAATATTGCTCCCGCCACCAATACCAGGGCTCGAAGATTGCGCTCCAGAACAAAGGCTGACCATTCATGACGGTGAACCCCACCATTACACTGCTTTCCGTCGTCGTTCCTGTCAGGAATGAAGAAGGCAACATCGAACCCCTTATTTCAGAAATTCATGCCGCATTGTCAGGCGTGGTTCAGCACGAGATCGTCTATGTCGACGACGGCAGTACGGATGCCACGGCTCAAGTCCTGCTCGAGGCAAAAGCACGCTATCCGCAGTTGCGCGTGCTGCACCACGCCAGAAGCTGTGGCCAGAGTACCGCGGTGCGTAGCGGCGTCAAGGCAGCGCGCGGTGACTGGATCGCCACGCTGGATGGCGACGGCCAGAACGATCCGGCCGATATCCCCAAACTGATCGCCGGGCTGGAAGAGGGCGTCGTCATGGTCGGTGGTAACCGGCGCCATGCGCGGCGCGACAGCTGGATCAAGCGCGTTTCCTCCGTCATCGCCAATGGCGTGCGCTCCCGCCTGCTGAAGGACAGCACGCCTGACACCGGCTGCGGCCTCAAGCTGATACGGCGCGATGTTTTCCTTGATCTGCCATATTTCGACCACATGCATCGCTTCCTGCCGGCGCTGGTATTACGCAGCGGCGGCAAGATCCGCTCAATACCCGTCAACCACCGCCCGCGTGAACGTGGCAAGTCCAATTACGGCACCATCGATCGCCTGCTGGTCGGCATCGTCGACCTGTTCGGCGTCGCCTGGCTGCTGCGGCGCGCAAAACAACCACAAGTCAGGGAAGACTAAATGCACCACAGTTTCATCTTTTACCTGAACCATCTCGCGCATCGCTGGCAGGATTACCTCGCCGGCCTGGGTTCGGTGGATATCGTCTGGCTGGTGATTGGCCTGCTGGGTCAGACCATGTTCATGATGCGCTTCATCGTGCAATGGATACACAGCGAGCGCCACCAGAAAAGCGTCATTCCTGTGAGCTTCTGGTATCTGTCGCTGATCGGCGGGCTCACCGTGCTGGCCTACGGCATTCGTAATGCCGAGCCGGTCATCATCCTGGGGCAGCTCCCCGGCACTATCGTCTACACCCGCAACCTGATGCTGATCCGGCGCGAACAGGCCCGTCGTACAACGGAAATGCTGGAACATGGCAGCTAACACGCTAACCAAGCCGCACGTCATATCCGAACCCGCCGTCCTCGGCGGCAGAACATTTGCCGGCATCCAATCGCAACGCCTGTTCAACTGGCAATTCCTGGTTCTGGCTTCGATCTGGCTGCTGCTCGCCTTGATTGAGCTGTTCGGCCGCTCCTTTATCCCGGTGGACGAAACGCGCTACGTGACCGTCGCCTGGAACATGCATCTCAGCGGCGATTTCCTGGTGCCCATGCTCAATGGCATGCCCTACAGCGACAAACCGCCCTTGCTGTTCTGGCTGATCAATCTGGGGTGGAGCGTCTTCGGCGTCAGTGACTGGTGGCCGCGCCTGCTGACCTGTCTCGTCGCTTTGGGAAATGCCTGGCTTATCATGCTGCTGGCTCGCCGCCTGTGGCCGCAGCTGCAACAAACCCCGATGCACGCGGCATTGATGCTCTCCGGCACCGCCTTGTGGGCGGCACTCGGAACTGCCGTCATGTTCGACATGCTGCTGGCCTTGTTTACGCTGCTCGGCATGCTGGGTCTCGTTATGGCCATGCAAGATCGCATCCGAGCCGGTTGGGCCTTGTTTGCCATGGCCATTGCCGGCGGCCTGCTGGCCAAAGGCCCGGCCATATTCCTGCATGTGCTGCCGGCCATGCTGCTGGCACCCTGGTGGTTGCGCAGCAGGGCCATGAACTGGCGCTATTGGTATGCCGGTGCGGGCGCTGCTTCGGCTATCGGTATTTCGCTCGCCCTGTTGTGGGCGATCCCGGCCGCACTGCATGGCGGTGAGCACTACGCACAGGCGATTCTATGGGGACAGAGCGCCCATCGCCTGGTGAACGCCTTTGCGCACCAGCGCGAGGTCTGGTGGTATCTGCCGCTGCTGCCCATCCTGTTCTTCCCGTGGCTGCTGTGGGGGGCGCTTTGGAAAGCTGCCGTCAGCATGCGCAAAAACGGTCTGGATGAAGGCACGCGGTTTTGCCTGAGCTGGCTGGGGTCGACGTTTGTACTGTTTTCACTGGTCAGCGGCAAGCAGATCCATTATCTGCTGCCGCTGCTGCCGGCATTTGCTTTACTTGCCGCCCGTGTGCTGCAAGAAACGCCGAAGGTGCAGCATCGACAGGGTCTGCCGGTACTGCTGGTGATCGTTGGACTCGCCATCCTGCTGCTGCATCCTCCTGCATGGGTAGAAGACCATCCGGCCACGGCCTGGGTCGTGCATATCCCTACCTGGACACCTTTGCTTCTGATTGCAGGCAGTGCGGGCCTGTGGTTCGGTTTCCGTAACCGGTTGCAGGCCAAGCTGTGGGCGCTGGCGCTGGTCAGCATGCTGCTGGCTGGAGTCATTCATCTGGGCGTTATTCGCGCTGCGGGTACGGCCTATGATGTGCGGCCTATTGCCCATCATCTCGAGCATCTGGAGCAGATCGGCGTACCGCTGGCGCATGCTGGTCCGTACCCCGGTATCTACGATTTCATCGGCCGTCTGCAGCAATCGCCGCAAGTGCTGGACCGACCGCATCTTTCTCAATGGTTCGCCGAGCATCCGGAAGGTCGGGCGGTGATCTATTTCAACCGCAAGAACCCACTGGACGGCCTCGATCTGGAGTTTCTGCAGGATTACCTGAAGATGCAGGTAGGTGTGGTCGATAACGCGCAGTGGGAAACCTGGTGCAGCGCTCACCCTGCCAATTGCGGTCGCCCCGGCAGCAGGCCGTTAACCTCCGGGCATTAGGCCAATGATGACGCTATGCTGAAAAAATCCCGCCTCGTCAAACTTATCCTGCCGGCCTTGCTGGTCATCGTGGCCCTTGGCTTTTATCGCGGCTTCAATGATTACCTGCCGCGCATTCCTTCCTCTCCTGATGAAACCACGCACATTACGTTCTACGCGCTCGGTGACCAGGGCAAGGCGAATAGCGAACAGAGAGCGGTGGCCGGCGCCATGGAGACGCAGGCGCAAAAGGATGGCGGGCTGGATTTCACCGTGCTGCTGGGCGACAACTTCTATATCGAAGACAATATGACCACGGAGTCGTCAGCCTGGATGCGTGCATTCGAGCACATGTACACGGGTAAATATCTCGATGCCATTCCCTTTTACGCCGTATTGGGCAACCACGATTACCCGGGTTCGGTACAAGCCGAGTTGGATTATGCCAGCCGTCACCTGGGCTCCAACCGCTGGCGCATGCCGGGACGGCATTACAGTGAGGTTTTCGGCCGCGTGAACGGGCAGCCTTTGGTGCAGATCGTGTTTCTCGATACCAATCAGGATCCCCGTGGCGAGGCCGAATATCTCAAGCAACAGTTTTCACAGGGCAATCACCCTATCTGGAAAATCGTGATCGCTCACCACGCTATCCGCACTTACGGCAAGCACCATCAGGAAGGCGAGGGCGCAAACAATCCCTTGATCTCTGCCATGCAGGCCGCCAATGTCGATCTTTATATTGCTGCGCATGACCACAACCAGCAGTTGATTGTGCGCGAGGGCGAGCCCATTCATGTCGTCAGCGGTGGCGGCGGAGGGAAGCTCTATGCCGTGAAAACGGGAGCTTCCGACCTGCGATTTTCGGCTGCCGAGCATGGGTTTGTGCGAGTTGCGCTGGATGCGGCCGGTGTCAACATCAGCTACCTGGATTCCGGCGACCATCTGCAGGCTGCATTCCATATGGACAGAAATTGCACTTCCGGGGTAGAAAGCTGCTTGAAACAAACCCATGCCCACTGAGCAGTTGAAAACCTACCGCATCCTTCTCGTCGCCAGCGTGCTGTTAGCCGCCATCCTGCTGCTATGGGGGCTGGGCAGCATCCCCTTGCTTTCCTACAATGAGGCGCGTCGTGCACTGTCCACCGCTTCCATGTTCACTAGCGGTGACTGGTTGCTGCCGCGTCTCAATGGCGAGCTCTACCTGACCAAACCTCCGCTGTTCTACTGGCTGGAAGCCAGCGCCTCGCTGGTGGCCGGCTCGGTCAATGAATGGACGCTGCGTCTGCCTTCAGCGATGGCGGCAGCGGTGACTGCCATACTCGCCTACCGCTTCGCGCATCGCCACTTTGGCATTTGGGCGGCCCTGTTTACCTTGCAGTTGCTGCTGGCCAATGCCAGCTTTGCCCTGTTCGCCCGGCGTGCCGAGATCGAGATGCTGCTTGCCACCCTGTGCTTCGCCTCGCTGCTGGCGGCGCTGCATTACGTGCTGGAGGAGGGCAGGCGTTATTGGCTGTGGCTGAGCTATTTCCTGCTGGGCCTGGGGGTGTTGACCAAGGGTCCGCTGGTGCTGATTTTTGTCACGCTGCCGTTGCTGGTGCTGGCATTCTTCCGTCGTGATACGCGGACCTGGCAGGCACTGCGCGACCCGCTCGGCTGGCTGATATTTGTGGCAGTCGGCGGATCGTGGTTTTTCGCCGTGACCTGGCAGGAGGGCATGGACATTTGGCGCACCACCGTGCGGCACGACATGCTGGCCAAGATGTACGGGCATGCCGGAGAGCCCTTCTACAATTATTTCCTGTGGTATCTGTCGGACTTTTTCCCGGCCAGTCTGCTGTTGTTTGTGGCTCCCGTGGCGACCTGGCGCAGATGGCGGCAGGCGTCCACAACACTGCTGCCTGTGGTGCTGGCGATTGCACTGCCGTTCGTGCTGTACACGCTTTTCAGTGACAAGCATGCCAAGTACCTGCTGCCTACTTATCCCTGGATTGCCATCCTGCTCGGCAAGCGGCTGGCCGAAGTGTGTGAAGCGGTGCAAGCGCGCTGGCAACGCGTGCTCATGGCCCTGAGCTTTCTGCTTCTCGCCGGATATGGTGCCTTCTATGCCGTGGCTGAAGCGCGGGTGTTCGATTATCGTTATGTCGCCTTGCAGGGATTCCAGACCTGGCACCAGGCACATCGCGAATTGCCGCTGTATGGCTATCGACATCTGGACGAACGGCTTCTGTATTACGCCGGTCAGAATATTCCGCTGTTGGACGATGCGGCGTTGCAGCAGCTCTCGAAACGCGGAACCTCGGCTTACCTGCTGGTGGAACATGACGCGAAAGCGGCGCCTGCGCTTTCTGTAAATTGTACGATCGTGGAATTCAACCCTTACCTGAAATCGCGTAAAGCCCTGACGGTGTACGGTCTTGGCACTGCATGCCCTGCGGCCCAGGGCACAAGCTGATGGAAACGTTCCGCTAATGAAAATACTTGTTACCGGCACTGCCGGATTTATCGGCAATTTCCTCGCACAGCGCCTGCTGGAACGCGGCGATACCGTCATCGGCGTGGATAACCTCAACGATTATTACGATGTGCGCCTGAAAGAGGCTCGCCTGGCCCGGATCAAGGATCGTCCCCTGTTTACCAATATCCGTGCCGATGTGCATGACCGCGAAACCATGCAGCGCCTGTTTGCCGAGCATCGTCCGCAACGCGTCGTCCATCTTGCGGCGCAGGCCGGCGTGCGCTATTCGCTGGTTAATCCGCAAGCTTATGCAGATTCCAACCTACAGGGGTTTCTCAACATTCTGGAAGGCTGCCGCCATAATGAGGTCGAGCATCTGGTCTTTGCCTCGTCGAGCTCGGTCTACGGCGCCAACAGCAAGATGCCCTTCTCGGTACACGACAATGTCGACCATCCGCTGAGTCTGTACGCCGCCACCAAGAAGGCCAATGAGCTGATGGCGCATAGCTACAGCCATCTCTACCGGCTGCCGGTCACCGGGCTGCGCTTCTTCACCGTCTACGGTCCATGGGGGCGCCCGGACATGGCGTATTTCCTTTTCGCCAAGGCGATCATGGAAGGGCGCCCAATTGATGTGTTCAACCACGGCGAGATGCAGCGCGATTTCACCTACATCGACGACATCGTCGAGGGCGTGTTGCGCGTGCTCGACCGCGTGCCGCAAGGAAACCCGCATTGGAGTGGAGACCATCCCGATCCCGGCAGTTCGCGCGCGCCTTACAAGATCTACAACATCGGCAATAGCGCGCCGGTGCCGCTGATGCAGCTGATCTCGCTGCTGGAGCAAAATCTGGGCAAGCCTGCGGTGAAGAATTACCTGCCCATGCAGCCTGGCGATGTACCGGCGACGTTTGCCGATGTCGATGACCTCATGCGAGATGTCGGCTTCAAGCCCGCAACCTCCATCGAGACCGGCATCGCACGTTTTGTGGACTGGTACCAGTCGTTCTACCGCCGTTAGGTGCTTCCTGCCGGCCGCGGCGAACTGCCAAAGTCCATGCAGTGTCGAAGCAGCGTTTGCTGTGAATTATTAAGGACTGCATGCGCTCATCCAATTTTCTGAATCTCTGGCGCGGCCTGGCGGCGCTCGCCCTGATGGGCTTTCTGTCGGCACCTCAGGCTGCCGAGACCGGTCTGTTGTGGAAGGTCACTTCACCCAATGGCACCGTCAGCCACCTCTTCGGCACCATTCATGTGGACGATCCGCGCGTTACACAATTTTCACCCGCCGTGCTCAAGGCGCTGGAGGGCAGCGAGGTTTTTATGATGGAAACGCTTCCGCCTTCCGATCCCTCCCTGTATTTTCTCAAGGACTACAACCTGCGCGCCGAGCTTTCCGACGACATGTGGGAAAAGGCGCGCCAGCTCGCGGAGCAGCACGCCATGCACGAGGACACCCTGCTGCACATGAAGCCCTGGCTGCTGGCCATGTTGTTCGACCTGCCTGAACCGCAATCGCCACTGACGCAGGATGTGCTGCTTTACGCCAAGGCAGGCGAGTTGGGCAAGAGTGTAGAGGGGCTGGAAGACCCGGCTGCGCACTTCACCATGCTCGATAGCTTGAGTCGTGCCGAGCAGCTCACTATTCTGCGTACCGTGCTCGACCACAGCCCCGAAGAAAAGACGCACGATTACGAAGCCCTGCTAAAGGCTTACGTGGCGGGCAATGCGGATGACATTGCACGCATCGATGAGAAGACCACCAGTAACGAATTGCCGCCCGCGCTATGGCAGAAGATCCGCACAAGGTTGATCGACGAGCGCAATGCCGTGATGGCGAAACGTATCGCCGAAAGAGCGGCTTCCTCCCGGCTGTTTGTCGCCGTAGGTGCCGCTCATTTGGCAGGCGCTGACGGCATTCTTGGGCGTTTGCGCAAGGCCGGTTACAAGGTGGCGGTCACGCGCTAAACCAAGCCTTCCCCAACCCTGGATAGCGACAAGCCTGTTAGACTCACGGCTGTTGCCTGCCGAGGCAGCAAGCATCAGTCAACCGGTAATCAGGAATGAGTTAAATGAAAAGATTGTTTTATATCGACTACCCGCAGGAACATGTTGAAGGCCATGCCTTCACTTATCGCTGCGCCTATTGCAAGGTCATCACGACGACCATCAACGGCAAGCTGGAAGGCCATCTGCCTTCCTGTGAATATAGAAAGCGCATGGAAAGTCAGGGCTTCGAGCTCGAAGGCGCTTCTAAGACGCCGGTGAGCTCCGTGTCCGATGAGGTAGATTGAGCGGTGAGTATCAGCAGTTCATTACACCATCTCCATCTTGGTCAAATTGTTGCATCCAGGATATAAAGCAGGGCAGCGGCCATACTGGCACTAACTCCAGCCGCGCAAGCCCTGCTACCTGACAGCACATATCGGTTACGGTCCGCACAGAGCCGTAACTCAGTTCCAGCTATAAGCTTAATTTTATTCCCGGTATCTGCCGGGTAGCGTTCTACCGGCACTCCTCCATGCTTCCGCCTGCTGTCTACAAGTCCGTATTCGACAACTCTTCCATTGGTAGCTATCTGCTATCGCCGGAACTCGTCATCCTCGATGTCAATGAAGCCTTTCTCAAGGCTTCAGGGCGCAAGCGCGAGCAGCTGGTCGGCTATCACCTGTTCGACGTATTCGCAGCTGACCCTACCGATAGTGAAGACAATGGGATCAGGGTGCTGCAGGCGTCCCTCGAGCGAGCAGTGGAAACGCGCAAGGCCGATGCGCTGCCTTTCCAGCGTTACCCCATCAAGGTCTACCCGGAACAAGGCGAGCCCTATTTCGAGGAGCGTTACTGGAGCGCAGTCAGTACGCCCATCTTTGACGCCCAGGGCGAGCTGCTTTGCATTTCGCATTCCACTATCGATGTCACCGAGCTGGTCAACGCGCGGAAGCGGCTCAAGGCCTATGACCAGGACTCCGGTGCAGATTCAAACCTGGAAGCCAACGTCTTCACTCGCGCCCAGGCGGTGCAGGAACTCAACAAGGCGCTCAGTGAGGAGCGCGACCGCTTGCGGCATTTGTTCGACCGTTCCCCCGGCTTCGTCTACTTCACGCATGGTCCCGAGCACGTCATGGAGCAGGCAAATGAAGCCTTCTATGCTTTGGTCGGACGTCGTGACGTAATTGGCAAACCCATACGCGACACCTTTCCCGAAGTGGCGCCGCAGGGCTTTTTTGAGCTGCACGACGAGGTGTTCCGCACCGGTAAGCCCTACGTCAACAAGGGGGCGCCCATTTTCCTGCGGCGTACGAAAGACGGACCGCTGGAATTGCGCTACATGGACCTGGTGTATGAGCCCATCCGCGACCGGGAGGGCCGCATCATCGGCATCTGCGGGCAGGGTCTGGACATTACCGATACCAAGCGTATCGAGGATGACCTGCGCCGTCACGACGAGCGCTGGAAACTGGCGCTCGAAGCCACGGGTAACGGCGTGTGGGATTGGGACCTCGCGAGCGGCGAGATTTACTACCCCTATCCCTGGGCGACTACGCTGGGTTACGAAGACAACTCTTCCTTCATTCACGAAGACGAATGGCAGCGCTTGGTCCACCCGGAGGACTTGCCGCAACTGATGGCACGTTTGGATCTTCACCTGGAGGGCAAGACCAAGACCTACGCCTGTGAATACCGCGTAATGACCAAGTCCGGCGCGTGGGTCTGGGTATTGGCACGCGGCGCCGTGGTAGAGCTAGATGAAAATGGCGTACCCAGCCGCATGGTGGGTACGGTCACCGATATCACCGAGAGCAAGTCCATCGAGCAGAAGATCTGGTACGAGGCCAATTACGATAACCTGACCGATCTGCCCAACCGCCGGCTGTTCCGCGATCGGCTTGAGCAGGAGATGAAAAAGGCTGACCGCTTCGGCCAGTGCGTTGCACTGCTGTTCATCGATCTGGATCGCTTCAAGGAAGTCAACGACCTGTGGGGACACGATACCGGCGACCTGTTGCTGATCGAGGCGGCACGCCGCATACAGAGCTGCGTGCGGGCTTCGGATACGGTGGCGCGCCTGGGCGGCGACGAATTCACCGTGATCCTGACCGATTTCGAGGAAAAGCTGCATGTGGAAGAGGTCGCCAACAAGCTGTTGGGAACATTGACTGCCGGCTTCACGCTGCGCGAAGAGCAGGCCAGCATTTCAGCCAGCATCGGCATCACGCTTTATCCGACCGACGCGCCGACTGCGGAAGCGCTGATTCGCAATGCCGACCAGGCCATGTATAACGCCAAGAAGTCGGGGCGCAACCAGTTCAGTTACTTTACCAGGTCCATGCAGGACGAAGCCTATGCGCGTCTCAAGCTGATCGGCGAGCTCAAGGAGGCTTTGGCCTACAGGCAGTTCCAGGTGGTCTACCAGCCGATCATCGAGCTGGCCACGGGCAAGATCAGCAAGGCCGAGGCGCTGCTGCGCTGGCACCATCCGCGTATGGGCAACATCAACCCGGACAGGTTCATCCCGCTCGCAGAAGAGTCCGGCATCATCAACGAGATCGGCGACTGGGTGTTCAAGGAAGCGGTGTGGGCTTCCCTGGAACTCAGCCGGCAATCCGGCACCGGCTTCGAAATCAGCGTCAATCGCTCGGCAATGCAATTCCAGGGCATGGGCGACGAACTCAACTGGGCGGACTATCTAAGGAACCGCGGCGTGGAGAAGAACTCCATTTCCGTGGAGATTACCGAAGGCATGCTGGTGGATGCCACGCCCAAGGTGATCGACACGCTGCTGCAGTATCGCGATGCCGGCATCCAGGTGGCGATTGACGACTTCGGCACCGGCTACTCCTCCATGGCTTATCTCAAGGAGTTCGATATCGATTACCTGAAGATCGATCAGTCCTTCATCCGCGACATCAACACCAACCCGAGCAGCAGCGCCATTGCGCGCTCCATCATCGCCATGGCACACGAGCTGGACCTCAAGGTGGTGGCGGAAGGCATCGAAACCCAGGAGCAGCATGAAGTGCTGGTGGAAGCCGGCTGCGACTACGGCCAGGGTTTCCTGTTCTCCGAGCCGCTGCCGTTGACGGCCTTCATGCACCGGCTCTAGCCGGCGCCACTTCTTCCGCCAGCCGCCGGATGTAGGCGGCAAAATCCGGGTCCTCGCCGTGCAGCAGGCGCGGCAGCAGGTCGCGGAAATCCGGCCGTTCGCACCATTCGCGCATGTAGTCCTCCCACGAGCGCCAGCGCCTCAGCTGTTTGCCCTTCATGTTTTCGTCGTAGGCCAGCAGGTAGGCGCGCTCGAACAGCGAAATGAGGATTTCGAACAGTACGTGGATGCGTTCCTGCTGCTCGCCGTTGAGGCCATTGATCTGGCACTGCGAGCGCAACTTGAGGTCGGGGTTGTCGATTACCAGCTTGAGGAAGTCGGTATAGGCATCGGACAGCATCTGGTAGACCTCTTCCTCCTCGTTCTCGCGCTCCTTGCGCTGCTCGAGGATGAAAGAGACGATGGCCAGCGGCAGGCCGAATACGGTGACGATGTAGCTCAGCAGTTCCCAGGTTTCCAGTTTCATTTTCAGCTCCAGCTTTTTGGATAGTTTACATGTTCGAGGCCGGAGGGAGCTCATCGCTGATGCGCTCCAGATGGCCTTCGTGCAGGTCGGCAGAGCATGAGTCTGGCCGAAATGTTCTGATTGGGATTGTTTCCTCCTGAGTGGGGAAGCGCACATAAGGACGCGTTGAGTTTAAGTAGATTGGGTTTGGGGCACTCTGTCCCGACTGTAAATCCTTTCCTTTTCCACATTCTGATGGGAGAAATTCAATGAAGAAGTTAAGAACTTTCCTCTACGGCCTTTCCGGCGTCGCACTGACGCTAGGCCTGGGTACTGCATTGCCCGCCAACGCTACCGTAACCCAGGGCGATGCCAGCGCCTATGCGGTCCAGGGCGATATCCTGGGCTCACCTGTCATCGGGCCTCTGCCTTATTCATCCGTCAGCGGCAGCGGCTCCGATTCCGACTCCATCCTGGATGTCTCAGCGGGCCCCTTGCATGTCGGGGCACTTAACAGCAGCGCATTCAGCAACGTGGATGGCAGCCCTGGCCCGAAGGAAGCCTCTTCCTCAGCCTCCATCCTGGACGTCGACTTTGCGCTGAACCACCTGATGGGCCTGTCGTTTGACGTCATTTCTTCCAACTCGAGTGTCACTGGCGATGCGGGCAGCTTTTCCGCAACGGGCAATTCTTCCATCGTCAATCTGACAGGTTTCGGGCTGCTGTCCGGCTTGAATGGCATCACGATCACCGGCGCTCCCAACCAGACCCTGCTGAATCTGGCAGGCATTGAAGTCATCGCCAATCGCCAGACTTCCGCCTGCTCGAGCTTCGACTGCGCGATCACCACTGACGCGCTCTACGTCGATGTGCTTGGCCAGGCCAATGTCACACTGGCCAGTAGCACTGCGCATCTTGCCGCACCGGTTCCTGAACCAACCACCATGGCCATGATGATGGTCGGCATTGCTGGTCTGGGTAGCCGCCTGCGCAAGAAAAAAGCCGCCGCTACTGTGTAATGCATAACGGAAGGGTTGGCCTGGCCGCAGTGAAATGGTTGTTTTGATTTGAAGCTTGGAGACATCAATGCCCCCGACTGCCACCCAGGAAAATCCTTCCGTCCTTTGGCCCAAGATCCAGCGCGCCCATATCGGCATGTTCACCACCCAGGATGAACATGGGCACCTGATCAGTCACCCCATGACCAACCAGCAGATCGACCGCGACGGCGTACTGTGGTTTTTTGCCTCCGATCAATCCGCCATTGCCCACAATATTTCCCTGAATCCCGAAGTCAACATCAGCTTCGTGCGTCACGACGAAAACCTCTATGTCTCGGTCAGCGGCCGTGCCGAGGAAGTCAAGGATCACCAGAAGATCAAGGAGATGTGGTCGCCGCTCGTCGGCGCCTGGTTTCCTGATGGCGAGGATGACCCGCACCTGTCGCTCATCAAGGTGAATATCCACGCTGCTGAATACTGGGATACCGATGCCAACAAGATGCTGCAGCTCTTCAAGCTGGCCAAGGCCATGGTCACCGGTCACCCGCCTCAGAGGGGCCCCAGCGCCCACGGCAAGATCACGCTCAACTGATTATCTGAAATAGAAATGGAAAAGGCTCAGGCGTCGGCCGCCTGGGCAATGTTGCGGCAGCTTACCGAGCATTCGCGGCAGATGCGTACGCAATCTTCCATGTCGCCGACCATCTCGCAGCTCATGGCGCAGGCTTCGCAGATGTCTGCGCACACGGTGCAGATTTCCTCAGTGAAGGTGGAAGCGCCCAGCAGGAAGTTGGTGCAGGCCTGGCAGATCTCGGAGCAGTTGATCATGAGCCTGAAATGCTCGGGTTCGACGTATTTGTCGCCCTGTTCCAGGCAATGGTTGAGGGCCGTCTGCAGGCACATCTGATGGCAGCGCGTCGTAATGTCGATGCAGGTCTGCAGTCCGGGGTCGCTGGTCGAAGGATACTCCATGCGGGTAAATCTAGGGCCGGCGCCGCCGAAAGTCCGTGTTGCAGCGAACATAACAGCGCGGAATCCCGCGCCGTTGCTATTGTGCATCCGATTACTACTGTTCCACGTAGATGAACTTGTTGGTGTCGAAGCCCAGTTCCTTCGCCTTGGCCAGCAGCTGGGCCTTGATCGGGTAGGGCAATTGCGGCGTGCGCGACAGGATCCAGAAGTACGAGCGATCCGAGCCGGTCAGCATGACGTAGTTGTAGTAGGGCTTGTCCAGCGCAATGATGTTGTAGGCTGCGTAGAAAGGCCCGAAGAACGACACTTCGAGCTTGCCTGGATAGGTGCCGTCGGCATTCGGCGGCTCGACGAAATAGGCCTTGCCATGCGCTTCCTTCCACTCCCCGGTCTTCGGGTCCTGGCCGCGGTTAAGCACATCCAGCCCGCCATCCTTGCGCTTGGTGTAGGTCGCGCTGACCTTCTGCAGCCCATGTTCGAAATCATGGTCCAGCCGCACGATCTCATACCATGTGCCCACATACTTGGCCGGGTCCACATGGTCGACCGCCTCAATACCATCGGGCAGTTGTTTGCAGGATGCCAGCAGGCTGGCGGTTAACAGCAGGAATACAAGCTTCATCATCATCGGGCCTAATGTATTAGGCCCGGGATTGCCAGGCAATAGCGAAAATCATGAATCTCGCTATGTGCGCCACGGGTGCTTGGGCAGATCGGTCACGCCCACGGCCTTTACGCCGGCCTCCGCCACCTCATGGTCGTTATCCACGGTGTCGCCGCTCACGCCGATCGCGCCGATCAGCTCACCGTTCTGGTCCACGATGGGCACACCGCCGGGGAAAGTGATCAGCCCTTCGTTGGAATGCTCGATGCTGTAAAGCGGCTTGCCGGGCTGCGATAACTTGCCGAGCTGGCCGGTCGGCATGGCGAAATAGCAGGACGTCTTGGCCTTCTTGATGGCCACGTCTATGCTGCCTACCCAGGCATTGTCCATGCGGCGGAAAGCCTTGAGATTGCCGCCCGAGTCCACGACGGCAATACAGTCGGCCACGCCGATCTGCTTGGCGTGGGCAATTGCGGCGTCGATGATGCGTTCGGCCTGTTCATAATTGACATGCATTTGGTGTCACTCCTTTCGAATATGCTGAAGCCCCTGTCCAGCCCAACCGGACAAGGGGTTAAGAACTTTCAGGGTAAGGAATGCACAGGCACCCCTTCTGTGGGGCTAGTGACATAAGGGCCATTAATCACCCTTTTGCCATCGTTAGCGAGTGAGGTGCAGCCGGTCGTGCCAGTCGGCCAGCGATTCTTCGGGATAGATGTCGAACAGCTTGTCGCGCGGACCTTTCTGCACTTCCACCCATGGTGCCTTGAATTCCAGCATCAGGTGCGTGTGTTCCGGCGGCGTCGGGAGCGGCGTATCGATGGCCGAAGCGAAAGGATGGATTAGCTCAGGCCATTCCGGGCTGAAAAGCCACAGCGCGCTGCCGCAGTGCTTGCAGAAATGCCGCTCTGCGGTGCTGATTTCCTCCGGCTGGCCTGGGTTTCTGATCTTGGCGTGGTAGATCGTGATGTGCTCGCGGCCTTGCACCTGCATGCTGTTCGCGTCGCCGCCGATATTGATGGCGTAACCGCCGCCACCCTGGGTCTTGCGGCAGATCGAGCAGTAGCAGCGCTGGTAGGGGTAGGGCGTGTGGCTTTCCAGGCTGAAATGGACGGCGCCGCAATGGCATGAGCCTTCGAGATGCATGATGCCTCCTTTGAATGCGCTGGCTGTAGGAGAATGCTACGCCTTGATGCAGCTGGTCTTTGTGCGATGGCGCAATTAGCTGTAATACGAACGCAGCATTGCTCCTAGCAGCAGGTAGGCGGACGCTGTGGCAATGACACCGAAAGTCATTCCCACGGCCACTGTACGCAGACGGAATGGCTCCTGCATCTGGCTCACGCCGTAAGCGTGGATGACCCGCGCCAGCAGCAGGATGATTCCCAGCACATGCAGCAGCATCGGCTGCGCGCGCTGCAGTTCCATGAAGGCCAGCAGCAGCAAGGCCAGCGGCACGTATTGAGCGAAGTTGTTGTGCACGGCGATGGCGCGGGTGAGCTCGGCGTTGCCGCCGTCGCCCACTGCGACCCGAACCTTGCGCCGTGTGTTGATGACCCGCTTGCTCAACAGCAGGAAGAGCAGGGCCAGTAAGGCTGCGTACATCGGAACTATCGTCATGCTTGGCTCCTATGACAGTGACTGTCGTCAGGCGACAGCTCAGGGAGACTTTACCTCAAGCCGGGGAGTACTGTTCCGGAAATTCGTAACTTCAACCGACCTAGCGAATCTGGCCAGCCAGGAATTTATCCAGCGCCGCGGCAAAGGCCTGCCGGTCGCTGTTGTTCATGGCATTCGGCCCGCCTGACTCCACGCCGCTGCTGCGAAGCCCCTCCATGAAATTGCGCATCGCCAGCCGTTCCTTGATGTTGTGCGGGGTGTACATCTCGCCACGAGGATTCAGGGCATGTGCGCCTTTTTCGACGATCTGCGCCGCAAGTGGAATGTCTGCAGTAATCACGAGATCGCCGGGTTCGGTTTTAAGCACGATCTCGTTATCCGCCACGTCGAAACCGCCGGGTACCTGCCTGGCGCGGATGTAAGGCGAGGGCGGCACGCGCAGCATCTTGTTGGCGACCAGGATGGTTTCGATTTTCGTTCGCTCCGCCGCGCGAAAAAGGATTTCTTTAATGACTACGGGGCAGGCGTCGGCGTCGACCCAAATGCGAATATTCTGATTCATGCCTGAAGCCACTCTTTGATGGAAAGTTCCGGGTAATTTTGCGCCAAAGCGTTGAGGCCGCGCTCCAGCCGGCTCACCCAGCCTTTGCCCCGCCGGGTCAAATCTTCTAGCGCTGCCTCCATCTCCCATGGGCGATTCTGCTTGTAAAAGGCAAGTAATGATGCAGCCTGCAACAGGTCCTTGTTCGTTTTGGCGGCGAAGGATCCAGTGCGTTCACCAAATACGATCAGCTTGTGCAGGGCGAAGCGCGCGGGATGGGGGATATTGACCATTACCGCACCATCCCGATTGAATAGCACCGCTTGCTGCACATCCACCAGTGAATACTCCATGAATTTGAGCGGCTGCAATGTCACGTGCAGCAGGGGATGTTCATAAGGTTCCTCTCCGCCTCGATGCAGGGTGGTAAGGAAATCCAGCCGAAAACCGGGATCCTGTGGAATTAGATAGCTTGCGCCACCCCTGTTCGATAAGCCAGAAACGGGCAAAAAACCCATCTGCAGTGATTCAATCGCATCCCGCGTCTGGACTTCTATATTTGAAGGCAGGGCTAGTGCAACACTTTTGCCGGAATGGGCGAAATCAATATCTTGGGTACGCGAGGATTCGCCCCAGCGGACGCCAAGCATATTGCCGTAAGCGAGAAAAGCATGTGTGCCAATAAGCACTCCGCCGGCACGAAAAAACCCGTATTCAGAGAGCCGCAGGATCACGCGCAAATGACGCGGCAGGATATCAGCGCAACCCAATGCCACTGCAGAGGCAGCCAAGGGAGCCAGATTCCTGGTCACGGGAGGCTTATTCTTGAGTGCCATCAGACCTCGTACCGCTTCATTATCCGGTCCCACAAATACCTGCTTCAGCTTGCCGGAAGGCTCGCTATATTGGTAATACCAGTATTTGCGGCCTTTCACGATTTTATGGGAAAAAGAGCCTGACAAATCAGCTACTGATCGCATGTGCTCTGCAACAAGCGCAGCATCCACCAACTGCGCGTAGGAGGTCTGCGCGGTAGAAGTCAGCTCAGTAAAGAAGGGTTCCATTTCCATTTGGTTATACTAAAATATTTATAAATTTAGTATAACCAAGCAAGTTATACTAAGGCAATTGTATTCTTAGTATAACTAAGCTGACTGATAAAGCCGCTCTCCGGCGAGTGCGAAGAACGGTTTGTATTGCTCAGAACGAGAATTTGCCTCTGGCCATCTTGCCTAGCGTGCCCAGGCTTCGGGCGAGGAAAGACTCCTGCGGCTGTGCCTGATGACGGGCAGCTTCGGACATCGGCTTGCCTGAATTGCTCTTCTGGGCCGGCTTGTTGCCAGTCTGGTTGCCTTGGCCGCGTGCCTGGCTATTGCGTGAGCGGTTGTTGCTCGACTGGTTACGATTCTCACCATTGCCGGGCTGGCCATTACGTTGTGCCTGTCCGTTGGCACTCTTCTTCTGGCCATTGGGCTTTTGGCCATTTGCCTGGCTCTGGCGCTGGCCTTGCCCTTGCGCCTGCCTTTGGCGTTGGCCCTGTCCCTGACGCTGACCTTCCGCTTTGACACCTTGCGGCCTGCGCTGTTGTTGCTGGCGAGGAGGGCGCGGTGCTTCCGGTTCCGGATTGGCGTTGGGGATGAAGCCATCCACCGTCACCTTGGGCAGTTCGCGCTTGATCAGGCGCTCGATATCCTTGAGCAGCTTGAGCTCTTCGTGATCTACCAGCGAAATCGCGGCGCCCGTGGAACCCGCACGGCCAGTACGGCCGATGCGATGCACGTAGTCTTCCGGTACGTTAGGCAATTCAAAATTCACCACTTGCGGTAACTGGTCGATATCCAGCCCGCGTGCGGCGATGTCGGTAGCTACCAATGCGCGTACGGAGCCGCTCTTGAAATCCGCCAGCGCCTTGGTGCGCGCGCCCTGGCTCTTGTTGCCATGGATTGCGGCGGCGGTGATGCCGTCCTTACCGAGCTTCTCGGCCAGGCGATTTGCGCCGTGTTTGGTGCGCGTGAAAATCAGTACCTGCTGCCAGTCATGCAGCTGAATGAGATGGCTCATGAAGTCGCGCTTCTGCTTCTGGCTCACCAGATGCACGGTCTGCTCCACGAGCTCGGATGCCGTGTTGCGGCGTGCCACCTCGACAAAGCCCGGGTTATGCAGCAGGCCATCTGCCAGCGCCTTTATCTCATCGGAGAAGGTCGCCGAGAACAGCAGGTTCTGCCGTTGCTTGGGCAGCAGCGCGAGAATTTTCTTGATATCGCGGATAAAGCCCATGTCCAGCATGCGGTCGGCTTCGTCCAGCACCAGGATTTCAACGCCTGACAAATCAATCGTATTCTGGCCTGCGTGGTCGAGCAGACGGCCAGGTGTTGCCACCAGGATATCCAGCGGCTTCTTGAAGCGCGCTGTTTGCGGGTTGATGTTCACGCCGCCGAAAATCACGTAGGACTTGAGGGGCAGATATTTGCCATAGGTCTGCACTGATTCCTCGATCTGCGCTGCGAGTTCACGTGTCGGCGAGAGGATCAGGCAGCGCGGCCGACCCACGGTCGAGCCATTGGCCTTCTTCTGGCTCAAGAGCTGCAGGATGGGTAGCGTGAAGCCAGCGGTCTTGCCGGTGCCGGTTTGGGCGCCGGCCATGAGGTCGCCGCCATTCAATACTTGTGGAATCGCCTTTTGTTGAATCGGCGTAGGCGTGGTGTAGCCGGCGTCGTTAATCGCGCGCAGCAAGGGTTCAATCAGCCCGAGCTCGTTAAAGCCAGGGGTCGTGCTTGTTTCAATAGACAAAATAATCTCCAGGTGGAGTTATGTCGGCCAACTGCTAATAAGAGTTTGAGGCAGTACCAATCGAGACAGACGAAAAAAACGGGAAGTAATTCTAGAGGCCGCTACGCAGATTGGTTCGTGTAGGGATGGGGGCATTATACGGAGTGTGGGAATTAAAGCTACAAATAAATCGCACTTCCATGCCAAGGTGAGGCAAACCACAGATTGTGGGGCCGGCGTTCTGTTCAAATAATCTGATTGCAAATTTGCAACCTGCCGGAAGGGAGCGAACCATGCGCAAACTGATATTGGCACTGCTCGTACTTGGCCTTGCGCCCGCTATTGCCCAGGCCGAGCCCCAGCGCATGGAGGACAGCAAGCCTGCCTGCGACTCCGCGAAAAACTCAGGAAAACCCTGCGAGCCCTATCATCGCAGGGTGAAACCGAAAGAGCCTGTCCCTGCAGATAGGGATAGCGTGATCGTGCCGCCGGATATCCCAGCCGAGGGTCTGCCGAATCAGCAAGGCGGCCCGGCCCCGGATAACAGTACGAGCAAACCGCACTAAAGGCGGTCTCCCCGTTACGCTTGCCCTTTCGCCCTGAGCAGGTCGAGCAGATTTTCGGCTGCAGTCTTGGACGAAGCAGGGTTCTGACCCGTAATCAACAAGCCGTCGCGTATCGCATAAGGCTGCCAGTCGGCCATCTTGGAGAACTGGCCGCCGTTCTTCTTGAGCGCGTCTTCCACCAGGAAAGGCACGACATCAGTCAGGCCGACCGCTTCCTCTTCGGTGTTGGTAAAACCCGTCACCTTCTTGCCCTTCACCAAAGGGCTGCCATCCGGATTGCGGACGTGCCGCAGCACGCCGGGTGCATGGCAAACGAGAGCGACAGGCTTGCCGGCATTCAAGGTGTTCTCGATCAGCTTGATT
>DASTRT010000088.1:0-4427 GCA_035761085.1 Methylophilaceae bacterium | reverse complement strand
TGCATGAGGCCATCGGCCACGGCCTGGAAGGCGACTTCAACCGCAAGGGCAGCTCGGCTTTTGCCGGGAAGATCGGCCAGCGCGTCGCCTCCCCTGGCGTCACTGTCGTCGACGACGGCACCATCAGCGAGCGCCGCGGTTCGCTCAACGTCGATGACGAAGGCAACCCGACGCAGCGCACGGTGCTGATCGAGGACGGGATTCTGCGCGGCTATATCCAGGACAGCCTCAATTCTCGCCTCATGGGCATGCCGCTTACCGGCAATGCACGCCGCGAATCGTATGCGCACATCCCCATGCCGCGCATGACCAACACCTACATGCTGAATGGCACCATGGCGCCCGAGGAAATCATCAAATCGGTGAAGAAGGGCCTGTATGCCGTCAATTTTGGTGGTGGCCAGGTGGATATCACCAGCGGCAAGTTCGTCTTCTCCGCGGCCGAGGCCTGGATGATCGAGGACGGCAAGCTGGCCTACCCGGTCAAGGGTGCCACCCTGATCGGCAACGGCCCCGATGTGCTCACGCGCGTCTCCATGATCGGCAACGACATGGCGCTAGATAGCGGTGTTGGCACCTGCGGCAAGGAAGGCCAGAGCGTGCCGGTAGGCGTGGGCCAGCCCACTTTGCGGATAGACGGCTTGACGGTGGGCGGAACGGTTTAATATGATGGGCTTCAGGATTACCGCCCTGCCGCTCCCAGAGAAATTTCCCTTGCCGAATCATTGCAATTCCATCTAAAAGAAAGGAACTGAAATGGCCGCAACGAAATCGACCAGCAAGTCTTCTGCCGACAAGACGCCGACCACGCGAAAACCTCGGGCTACCGCTGCCAAAGCCGCTGACGATAAAAAGCCTGTCGCCAGGAAAACGACCGTCAAAACTGCAGGCGCCGAGAAGAAAACTTCCAGCAGAGGCACTTCTTCCAGGGCCGCTTCCGGCAAGAACAAGATGAGCCCCGAAGAACGCTATCGCATGGTGGAAGTTGCCGCCTACTACATCGCCGAGCGCAACAATTTCTCGGGCAGTCCGGTGGAATACTGGAGTCAGGCCGAGGCGCAGATTTCCATCCTGCTCGGCGAGTAACCCCTCTTCCTCGACCGGCACGTCCTTTCGTAGCCGCTGAGATAAGCCAGCGGCTATAATTACAGGCTTTCACTCTTCTCCACGGCAATACCGCATGCAGTTTTCCCTGCCTGTCCCCACGACGGGCCAATCAAAACGCCTGGACCCGCTACCGCCCGGCGCTGACAGCCTCGCTCTGGCGCAGCTCGCGCTACAGCTCAACGCGCAACAGAAATCCGGCAAGACGCCGCTGGTCATCATTACCGCCAACGCATTTGAGGCGCAACGGCTGCTCGAGGAAATTCCATGGTTTGCGCCGAGTATGACAGTGAGCCTGCTGCCGGACTGGGAAACGCTACCCTACGACCATTTCTCACCGCACCCGGATCTGATTTCGGAACGTCTGGCAACGCTCTACCAGATCAGCCGTAACGCCTGCGACGTAGTCATCGTGCCGATCTCTACCGCCCTGCTGCGCTTGCCGCCGCAAGCCTATCTGGCGGCCCACACCTTCATGCTGAAGAAGGGCCAGACCCTGGACACCGAAGCCCTGCGCACGCAATGCGCCGAAGCCGGCTACCATCATGTGAACCAAGTGATGAGTCCGGGCGAGTTCAGCGTGCGCGGCGGCCTGATCGATCTCTTCCCCATGGGCAGCGCGCTGCCCTATCGTCTGGACTTGTTCGACAATGAGATCGAAACCATCCGCACTTTCGATGTCGACACCCAGCGCAGTCTCTATCCCGTAGGTGAAATCCGCTTGCTGCCGGCACGCGAATTCCCGCTTGACGACAACGGTATCGCGCTATTCCGCCAACAGTTTCGCGAGTGTTTCGAGGGCGACCCGTCGCGCAGCCGCACCTACAAGGATGTCAGCAAGGGTATCGCCAGCGGCGGCATCGAGTGGTATCTGCCGCTGTTCTTTGAAGAAACGGCCGGGTTGTTCGATTACCTGCCGGACAATGCACTGCTGTGCCTGCACGGCAGCCTTGACCAGGCAGCCCAGAACTTCTGGCAGGATGCTCAATCCCGCTATCGCCTGCTGGCTCACGACCCGGAGCGCCCCATCCTAAAGCCCGAGGTACTGATTTCCAAAACCGAGGATTTCTTCGGCAAGACGCACCAATTCGCTCGGCTGCAGCTCGACACCCTGGGTACGGCTACCGGGCTGCCCGACCTCAATGTGGAACGTCGCGCCGAGCATCCGCTATTCAAGCTGCAAGGCTTCCTGAATAGCTATACGGGCAGAATCTTCATCGCCGCCGAAAGCCTGGGTCGGCGCGAGACCATGCTGCAATTGCTCAATGAGCACGGCCTGCAGCTGAAACAGATCGAAGGCTGGGCTGATTTCGAACGGGAAAACGAGCGACTGGTGCTGGGCATCTCGCCGCTGCATAACGGCTTTGTCCTGGGCGATTTCGCCATCATCACCGAAGCAGAACTCTACGCCGCCCAGGTACGCCAGCAGCGCCGACGCGAGAAGGACAAGGCCAGAAGTACCGAAGGCATGCTCAAGGATCTTTCCGAGCTACGCGAGAACGATCCGGTGGTGCACGAACAGCATGGCGTCGGCCGCTATCGCGGTCTGGTCAATCTGGACCTGGGCGAAGGCGAAACCGAATTCTTGCTGCTGGAATATGCCGATGACGACAAGTTGTACGTGCCGGTTTCCCAGCTCTTCCTGATTTCGCGCTACTCTGGCGGCCCGCCCGAATCCGCACCACTGCACAGGCTGGGCAGCGGCCATTGGGAAAAGGCCAAGAAAAAGGCGCTCAAGCAGATTCGCGACACCGCTGCCGAACTGCTCAACCTCTATGCGCAGCGGGCGGCACGAAAAGGCCACGCCTTCAAGCTTGGCCTACATGACTATGAAGCCTTCGCCGAAGGCTTCCCATTCGAGGAGACGCCGGACCAGCAGTCCGCCATCGAGGCTGTCATCAACGACATGCAGTCGGGCCGTCCCATGGATCGCCTGGTATGCGGCGACGTCGGCTTCGGCAAGACGGAAGTCGCGCTTCGCGCAGCCTTCGTCGCCGTCATGGGCGGTCGTCAGGTGGCAGTGCTGGTGCCGACCACGCTGCTGGCCGAACAGCACTTCAACAATTTCAGCGACCGCTTTGCCGAATGGCCGATCAAGGTCGCCGAAATCTCGCGCTTCCGCACTGCCAAGGAACAGGCCGAGGCGATCAGGGGTCTGGAGAGCGGCGATATCGACATCATCATCGGCACGCATAGGCTGATCCAGAAGGACGTCAAGTTCAAGAATCTGGGCCTGGTGATTCTGGATGAAGAGCACCGCTTCGGCGTACGGCAGAAGGAGCAGCTGAAAGCCTTGCGCGCCGAGGTGGATGTGCTGACACTGACCGCCACGCCGATTCCGCGCACGCTGTCCATGGCCATGGAAGGCCTGCGCGAATTCTCGGTGATCAGCACTCCGCCGCAAAAGCGCCTGTCGATCAAGACCTTCGTCACCAATTATTCCGAAGGCATCGTCCGGGAAGCCGCCATGCGCGAATTCAAGCGCGGCGGCCAGGTGTACTTCCTGCACAATGAAGTGGACACCATCTTCGTCATGAAGGAGCGTCTGGAGAAAATGCTGCCGGAGGCGCGCATCGGCATCGCTCATGGCCAGCTCAGGGAGCGCGAGCTGGAGCACGTGATGCGCGACTTTTACCAGCAACGGTTCAATTTGCTGCTGTGCACGACCATCATCGAAACCGGCATCGACATCCCCACTGCCAACACCATCATCATCAACAAGGCGGATCGCTTCGGGCTCGCCCAGCTGCACCAGCTGCGCGGCCGCGTCGGCCGTTCGCACCACCAGGCCTATGCCTATCTGCTGACCGAACCCGACCGCAAGATTACGCCGCAGGCGCAGAAGCGCCTCGATGCGATTCAACTACTGGAGGACTTGGGCGCCGGCTTCCATCTGGCCATGCACGACCTTGAAATCCGCGGCGCGGGTGAGCTATTGGGCGAATCGCAGAGCGGCGAAATGCAGGAAATTGGTTTTACCCTCTATGCCGACATGCTGGCGCATGCAGTCAAGCAGCTCAAGGCAGGCAAGGAGCCCGACCTTTCCGCGCCGCTGGGCGTCACGACCGAGATCAACCTGCACACGCCCGCCCTGCTGACCAATGATTATTGCCCGGACGTGCACGAACGTCTCGTGCTCTACAAGCGCCTGGCGAACTGCGAGGATGACGATGCGCTGGATACCCTGCAGGAAGAGCTGATAGACCGCTTCGGGCTATTGCCACCGCAAGGCGAGGCGCTACTGGCCTGCCATCGGCTGCGCATCGCTGCCAAGCCACTGGGCATCACCAAAATTGATGCCAGCGATATGGCCGTACAACTCC
>DASTRT010000087.1:0-5643 GCA_035761085.1 Methylophilaceae bacterium | reverse complement strand
CCGACGATGACCGGATCGGGAATGTACTTGATAACCCCTCCCATGCGCGTCAGCCCCATTACTATGAGGATGATGCCGGCCATGAGCGTCGCCATCTGCAAGCCGGGGATACCGTAGCGCGCCGTGATGCCGGCCAGGATGACGATGAAGGCGCCGGTCGGACCAGTGATCTGCACGCGGCTACCGCCGAACAGCGAAGCCAGTATGCCAGCGACGATCGCGGTATAAAGCCCCTGTTCCGGCTTGGCGCCGGAGGCGATGGCGAAAGCCATGGCCAGCGGCAAAGCGACGACCGCGACGATTACCCCGGCAAGCAGATTGCGCAGCCAGTGCTGCTTGGCCAGCAATCCAGCCTTTTTAGCTTCCAGAATAGCGATCATGCCGCGACTCCCAGTTTTCTCTGCTGCATCTGCAGCAACAGTTTCCGGATTGGCGCTGGCAGTGCCGCTCCGGTTGCATCTTCAATATCTAGCCAGATAGCGCCGGTTTCTGCCACATGAAGCGGCCCGTGATTCACCAGTAGGGGCTGTGGCGTGATGTCGAGAATAAAGTGGCTAAAGGTATGCTTCAAGACGGGCAGTGCTGGCAGGAGGCTGGCCTCGACCTGGTAGCGCTGCCGGCAAATCTGCAGCACGTCATCTTCACGTCGGGTCTCCGGCAGGCTCCACAGCCCACCCCAGATGCCAGCAGGAGGGCGCTTCTCCAGCAGCACTTCATTGCCGGACATCAGCAGCAGCATGACGGTGTCGCGCTGCGGCAAAAGTTTGCGCGGTTTCGGGTTGGGTAATAGGTGAGTCTTGTTATTGCGCCTTGCCACGCAGGTCTCCTGCAGCGGACAACGCTGACAATCGGGTTTGCCTCGCTTGCACAAGGTAGCGCCGAGATCCATCAAGCCCTGGGTATAGGCCACGATGTCGTCTTCCGGCAGCAGGGTTTCCGTCAACTGCCACATCTGCTTCTCGATGGCAGGCAGGCCGGGCCAGCCTTCAATGCCGAAATGACGTGCCAGCACGCGTTTTACGTTGCCGTCGAGTATCGCCCGGCGCTGGCCGAAGGCGAATGCGGTGATGGCGGCAGCCGTCGAGCGGCCGATCCCCGGAAGCGCCACGACCGCTTCGATATCCTGAGGGAATTGTTCATTGTGCAATTGCACGATTTCTTGCGCAGCTGCGTGCAGGTTACGCGCGCGCGAGTAATAGCCCAGTCCGCTCCAGTACTGCAGCACTTCCTCCTGTTCAGCGGCGGCCAGCGCAGCAATGGTCGGAAAACGCTGCATGAAACGCTGGTAGTAGCCGATCACCGACGTAACTTGCGTCTGCTGCAGCATGATCTCGGACACCCAGATGGCGTAAGGATCGTGAGTGTTCTGCCAGGGAAGGTCGTGGCGTCCGTGCTGCTTTTGCCAGCCGACGATGCGGGCTGCTAAATCATTGACTTCTTGTACGGTAGACAGGGCGGATGTCATGGATTACCCAAAGGGATCAAGGAATCAACATGAAGTGGATTGTAGCGTTAGTTACCGTCATCTGTGGGAGTAAAGCTGCCTTTTCGCTGCGGCTCTTCCATCGCTGAATATGCGGCCACACGGTTCTTGCCTGCCTGTTTGGCGGAATACAGCGCCTGATCGGCAGCTGAAACCAGGGATGGAAATTCCAGGCTGGCAGAGGTGGAATCGGCCACGCCTATGCTGACGGTACTGCTCAAGGTTTTGCCATTGAATACTGCAGTGGTTGCCTCACAAGTCCTGCGTAATCGTTCGGCTAACACCAGGGCCTCTTTTTCGGTTGAATTGGGCAGCAATATGCAGAATTCCTCTCCGCCATAACGTGCGAAATAATCATCCGCTCGAATGGACGCAAGTGAAATGGCCACAAGATGGCGTAGCACTTCATCGCCAGCGGGATGCCCATACCTGTCATTGATCAACTTGAAGTCGTCGATATCGATCATCATGATCGCCAAGCTCTCGCCCATGCGCAGGCAGCGCACTCTTAGACGTTCCGCCTCTTCTTCCAGACGCCTGCGGTTGAATGCTCCGGTCAATACATCGCGTGATGCGATTTTCTGCAAATCCAGCACCAGCCGGTAATTCAGCATGAGTACGAAGCCGAAAGTCACGCAAAGCTGAATAATGCTGGTAATAAAAAACGAGACTTGATTCAGCGGGATATCAATAAAAAGCCCATCTGCGTCTGGCTGTACCAGCAATATGTTTACAACTCTGAACCACATCAATGCCGCAAATATTGCGAAGGATATTCCCGTAAACCAGTAGGCAGTTTTCAGAGGCGATTCGACGCTGATGAGAAGTTCGCGGGCGCATGCTGTATAGACGATGGCAAACAAGAGGGAATTCGCCATGGAGCGGACGTTGACATCCGGATGCAACACGACAAACCAGAGATTCTGGATGAGCGCTATGCCGGCGGCCAGTAACAGTAGTCGACTGTCGTAAGGCAAATTCTTGAAGGCTCTGATGCCGATGTATTGCAGGCCTATGCCGGCTGTAATCAGGGTTGCCGAAAAGACGAACGCCCATTGATGGCCTGGCGTATGAACATTGAAGAAGTGGGTGGCGCCGAGGCCTATGCCCAAAAACAGATTAGCAAGGGCCCACTGCTTGATGCCTTTGATTGCTCCGGCATGCAATCCCGCCAGAACCAGGAGCCCGGAGAACATGAGGGCCAGGATGGAAAACAGGATGAATACGGTGTGGAGATCTAGGCCCATATCTTGTAATTATTATTATCCAGGTAGTGATCCTGACGATGATCATAGTTGCGCGAATGGCAGCCGGCAAGAATGTTCGCGTTTTGCAGGATCATGTTCTGTTCAATAGAAAAATTTCACCAGCCTATCTCTCCGGCCCGTTTCAACAGCACATTCAATACGGGCAGCTCGAAGTGGCGCTTTGCCGTGATGGCGTAAAAGCTCTCGGTCACCGCATCTAGCGTGCAATAGTTCTTGAGCTTGCCGGCTCTGATTTCATCCTGCACTACCACTTCCGGCACCACGGCTACGCCCCCCGAGTCGCGCGCAAGCAGACGCAGCATGGCCATATCGTCCACCTCGGCATAAGGCTGGACCACGATGCCGAGCTGCTCGCAATAGAGGTCGAACTGCGTGCGGATGTCGCTGCTCGCCCCCGGCAGCAATACATTCACCTTGTGCAAGTCGTGCGGGAAGCGCAATTTGCCTAGCTCCTCATCTTCCGGGCCTACCACGCAGACTTTCTGCTCGGCGATACGCTGGCAACGGAAGGGCATCACGGCTTCCGTGGCGATAGGCTTGTTGGATAACACGAGATCGAGCCGGTGGACCTTGAGCTGCTCCATCAGCTCTTCCAGCCTGCCAGAATGGATGATCAGCTTGATTTCCGGCTGGCCTAGGATGGGGCGCAAGAAGTTTTCCTGAAAATTCCGTGACAGGGTGGCAACGGCGCCAATGCGCAGGCGCTGTACCCGTTGCAGCTCCCCACTCTCCATCAACGCCAGCAATTCACTGCCGAGGCTGAAAATGCTTTCGGCGTATTCCAGCGCTATATGGCCCACCTCTGTCAGTTGCAGAGTGCGGCCATTCCTGTCGAAGAGCGGGTAGCCGAGCTGGTCTTCCAGCTGGCGGATCTGAGAGGACAGCGCCGACTGGGAGACATGCAGCTGCTCGGCTACGCGCGTCAGATGTCCTTCCTTGGCCACCATCCAGAAATAATAAAAGTGTCGGAAGTTGAGGTTTCTCATTTGTTCTATTTTATAGAACTGTTTATTAATTTATATCTATTTTACAAAACATTCGCCTCCGAGCAAGATGCTCGCAACTTTGTAATTCAACGGAAAGGTAAGGAGGAAATGGCAGTATTCTTGTTCCAGGGCTTGTTGCCTGCGTTATATTTTTCGGGGTTCCTGCTCGCTCTGGCGTTACCGCGCCACTCATGGCCGATAGCACTCGGGACTGCGTTCACCGCTTTTCTGTATAGCCTCGCTGGTTTTCCGGTCGCGCTATTCGGTCTGGCGGAGTATCCATACGAAATTCATTCGGCCAGCATGCTGGTGGCGATCCTGGTGGCCGGGCTGGGCGTAGTCATCATCCGGTTCGCTTCACGCTATCTGCAGGGTGAGCCGCGGCAAGAGATATTCGTAAGGGCCATATTGTTTACCCTGGCATGCGTGAGCCTGCTGGTTCTGAGTCGCCATCTGATGGTGATGGTGGTGGCCTGGAGTGCTGTCAGCTTCGGCTTGCATTATCTGCTCACGTTTTACCACGAGCGCAAGACAGCGCAGATCGTGGCGCACAAGAAATTCATCGTCAGTCGGCTGGCGGATCTCTGTCTGCTGGGCGCTCTGCTGCTGATTTACCAGACCACCGGTGACCTGACGCTGGATGGCCTGCACCGTAGCCTAGCCGGGCTCGCATCGCTGCCAGCACCGCTGCATCTTGCGGCCTGTCTGTTTGCCCTGGCTGCCATCCTCAAATCGGCCCAGCTGCCGCTGCACGGCTGGGTGATCCAGGTCATGGAAGCGCCAACGCCGGTCTCGGCGCTGCTGCACGCCGGCATCGTCAATATCGGCGGGCTGGTGATGATAAAGCTGGGCGAATTGCTGGCGCTGGCACCGATAGCCCAGGCGCTGCTGATCATCGTGGGCAGCAGTACTGCAGTGCTGGCCGGCCTTGTGATGCTGACGCGCATCAGTATCAAGGTGAGGCTCGCCTGGTCCACCTGCAGTCAGATGGGATTCATGCTGATGGAAGTGGGTCTGGGGCTCTATGAACTGGCCTTACTGCACCTGGTCGCCCACTCCCTCTACAAGGCCCATGCGTTTCTCTCGACAGGCAATGCCGTAACGGAAGCCAGAATGCGGGATTTCATGCCGGACGCTTCTGCTGCGCACTCGATTAGCGGCTACCTGTTCGCTGCCGTCATGAGTGGCAGCGTAGTGCTGGGCGTGTCCTGGATAGGGCAGGCCCTGTTGCCCTCGCTGGTCTTGCCTCCACTGGCAGTATTCATCATGGCCGTGGGGCTGGCTCCACTGTTATGGACGGGCCCCGCCTCTGGCATCGCCGACCTGGGGCGGAATTTGCTGCGGGTATTCGGCTTGTCACTGCTGTATCTGGTCTGGCATGGAATTTTCAGCGGACTCACCCCGGCAGCGCAGGTAAGTTTCTCCGGCTGGTGGGTTGTAGTCGCTCTCATGCTCGGTGCGCTTTATTTCATGCAGGTGTGGCTGCGTGCCTATCCTCAGGGGAAGCTGGCCAAGTTGATCTACCCGTGGGCGTATAACGGTTTCTACCTGGATGAGAGCTTCACGCGACTTGCCTTCCGCTTGTGGCCGCTGCAACTGAGTCCGGCTCAGGCCAGAACCCAGGTCAACCGCCACTTCATCACGCAGGAGCACTGAGATGGACGCATTGGAAACAAAAGCGTGTGATGCCGATTTGTCGGTACAGGCAGCGATCAGTGCTGCTTGCGAGAGTATCGCGCCAACCTGGCCTCTGGACCGGATGATCGCGGTGAGCCCATACTGGACCAGGATTTCACAGTCGTTCGAAACGGTGGCCTATGAGCTGGAGAAACTTGCAGGATCTCCGCTCACCATGCCTTTCTCATACTATCGACAGCGTTGGTTGGCGGGCGAGATCAATGAGCGG
>DASTRT010000086.1:0-3457 GCA_035761085.1 Methylophilaceae bacterium | reverse complement strand
GTCGTGCCGAAAGGCCATGGTTTTCCTGTGCGGTTCGAACCGGGTTTCGATTTTGCCAAGGCTCTCAACGGCCATCTGTGTACCGGTGAGCCGGAGTCTGTGCCTGTCGGCATCTATGCCAAGCAATCATTGATGCAGCTTGGCTGGTGGCAACACCTCAAGAACCGCATCGTCGGGACGCCCGATGTCCGAGGCGCTCTTGCCTTCGTCGAGCGCGGGGAGTGTGCGGCGGGCATCGTGTATGAAAGCGATGCCCGCATTACGGACAAGGTGGAGATTGCCGGGGTTTTCCCGGAGGAAAGTCACGCGCCGATAGTCTATCCCATGGCTTTCGTGGCCGGTGCCCGAAACATGGACCAAGGGTACTGGACGTATTTGCAAAGCCCGGCTGCTGAAGTCATTTTCGCCAAATACGGCTTTCGTATTCTCAAGTGAGCATGCTCGCTACATTGTTCAATTTCAGCACTGCCGAATTGGCCGCGCTGGCGCTGTCACTCAAGGTCGCTGTTTTCTGCACCCTGGCTGTCGCCATCCCCGGTGTAATGGTGGCCTGGATTCTGGCCAGAAAGTCATTTTATGGGAAGGCCTTGCTGGATGGCGTGGTGCACTTGCCCCTGGTGCTGCCGCCGGTGGTGCCAGGGTTCCTGCTGCTGATGCTGCTGGGCAGGAACGGGCCATTGGGCGGGTGGTTGCATACGACGTTTGGCATCGACATCGCTTTCACCTGGATAGGCGCCGTGATCGCCTCTGCCGTCATGGCATTCCCCCTGATGGTGCGGGCCTCGCGTCTTGCCATCAGTCAGGTGGATCACGGCCTGGAAATCGCTGCGCATACTCTGGGGGCAACGCCGCTTCGTACCTTCTTCACCGTAACCCTTCCGTTGTCGCTGCCAGGCATCCTGACCGGTCTTATCCTGGCTTTTAGCCGAAGCCTCGGTGAATTCGGCGCTACCATCACCTTCGTCGGCAATATCGAGGGTAAGACACGCACCCTGCCGCTCGCCATCTATACCTACACCCAGGTTCCGGGGGGTGACTGGCAGGCACTGCGGCTGGTCGTGCTGAGCATACTGATCGCGCTGGTGGCGCTGCTGGCAAGCGAGCTGCTTGAGCGACAGGCCAGAAAACGTATCACCGGCCAGGCCACGTCATGATCGATATTGATGTGACACTGCAGCGGCCTGGATTCCGGCTGGAAGCGAATTGCCTTCTCGATGCTCCAGTAACCGGTTTGCTGGGCGCATCAGGTGCCGGCAAAAGTACATTGCTCGGCATTCTGGCCGGCTTCATCACACCTGACCACGGGCATGTCATTCATGACGGCGACTGTCTGTTCGATGACGAGCAGGGAATCGATGTTCCTGTCCACCAGCGCCGCATCGGCATGGTATTCCAGGATAGTCGCCTGTTCCCGCATCTCAGCGTGCGCGAGAACCTGCGTTTCGGCATGCGGATGCAGCCCAAGGAGGCAAGGCAGTTTTCTTACCGGCAGATTGTGGAGCTGCTGGAAATCGGCCATTTGCAATCGTATCGGGCTCATCAGCTGTCAGGCGGCGAAAAACAGCGCGTTGCATTGGGGCGAGCGCTGCTCGCCTCACCGCGCCTGCTACTGCTCGACGAGCCGCTGGCTTCGCTCGATGTTCACCTGAAAGGCCAGATACTGCCCTTCCTGAAGCGAGTGAAGGAGGAAATCGGCATTCCCATGCTGTTTGTCAGCCACGCTGTCAACGAGGTTTTGTATCTGACCAATCAGGTCGCCATGATGCAGCAGGGCCGCGTATTAGGGACAGGTGATTTTCACCAGGTCATGCAGGACGAGCGCACACTGCGGCTGGCACATACGCTGGGCCTGGAAAATCTCGTGCGCGGCAAGCTGGTACAAAACGATGAGGGTTTCGGTTATTCCGTGCTGCAGCTGGGCCAGCAACCGCTATATATCCCGCTGGTTGATCTGCCTTTGGGCAGCGAGGTTTCGGCGTCCATCCCCGCTTCTGCGATTGCCCTGGCCCGAGAGAAACTGAACGGAGTCAGCATCCAGAATCAGCTGGTCGGCCGGGTAACAGCCATGCATGAGGCGGGCGGCAGAGTGCTGGTTTCGGTGGATGTTGGCTGCCCGTTACTGGTCGAAATCACGACCAAGGCGTTGCATGAGATGCAGATCGAGGTGGGTGCCTCAATTTGCTGCCTGTTCAAGACACAGAGCGTCACGCTGCTGCAGACAGGCTGAGACAGTCTCAGCGCTGGTAAAGCCGGAAGCTCTCGCGCCGATCGGCCACCCGCTTGCCCTGCCAGATGAGCTTCCATTTCGGCCCCGGCTCGGCCCTGCCATGTCCGCGTTCGTCCTGAACCAGATAAAGGTCGCAGCCCAGCCTCTGCACAACCTCCAGACGCTCGGTACGAATGCCTGTGTAGTAATCCAGCAGGGCGATCTGTGCGGCGCCGAGATTGCTACTGTTGATGCATGCATAATTGGCCGGCAAAGCCTGTTTGATGCTGAGCATGATGTCCTTGTAACTTCTGGCTGAATCGATCCAGGGCAGCCATAGGGTCATCAGCAGGCTCCACGCCATGGTCATGCCCACTGCCCAGTCGGTGACGGCGGAGCGGTTGGAGCGTCGGGGATTATTGATGGCAATGAGCCAGATCAGCGTGACCAGGACGGCTGCTGCGAACCCCAGCCAGTGGAACTGGGCTATCCGGGTGCCGGAAAGAAACTGCATGCGTTCCTCTATCTTGGCTGGCCAGCCAGTCATCATGGCGAACCAGCCTAGCCAGATCAGGAAGCCCATCATGCCGAACAGGATCAGGCCGAACCAATCCAGGGCGCCGGCGGCTCCACGGCGCAAGGTTTCGATGCTCCCGCCTGACATGGCAGCCAGGGGCAACAGCAGCGGCATGGCGTAAATGCCGCGGTCGTCAGGGCTCCAGCCAACGAAAACAAGGCAGACGATGAAGAACACAGTCAGCAGCTGGAATTCCCGGTTGTGCAGCAATTGACCGCGATATCGCCAGGCGCCCCAGAGCGCCAGGGGCAGGGCAGGCCAGGCGTACCAGGCGAGCAGCTTGAAGAAATAAGCGTGGTAGCTTTCGCTAAACGTATCAAGGCTCATCTGCCACCAGGACACGAACTGATCAGGAGAGGCATGCCACAGCAGTGCTGGCCAGATGAACAGCCACGGCAGGGCAATCAGCAGGCTCAGCGCAAGTACGATGCCATAGCTTCTGGAGCGCCAGTTGGCGAACAGCAGCGGCAAGACCAGTGCCGAAACCAGGGGAATAGGCAGGGCATGCAGGCCGGTAGCAAGGAAGCAGATGCCGATGCCGCTACCGAGCAATGCGCTGGCGCGAAAAGGCCGCCGCCGGGCCAGTGCGAGGGCATACAGGCTCATGGCAATGCCCGCCAATGCAGCCACTTCGGCGATCAGCATGTGAGCGGTGACGATGAGGCCGACCGACC
>DASTRT010000085.1:0-5122 GCA_035761085.1 Methylophilaceae bacterium | reverse complement strand
AATCATGAATGAGTTTCTGGTCGGCATTATTGCGGCGCTTTCCCTGGTCATCGGTATGTTTTTCTTTCGCTTCTGGCGCAAGACCCACGACCGATTCTTCCTTTTCTTCGCGCTTTCCTTTCTGATCGAGGCCTGCAACCGGGCACTGATGGTCTCCGTATCCGGCTGGCAGGAAAGCTCGCCTTCCTACTACATGATTCGCCTGCTGGCCTACACGCTGATCATCCTGGCCATACTCGACAAGAACCGCAAGAAGGCCTGACTCCACTCGCCCGGTAACCATGGCACCCGACTACGCTGCCGCAGCCGTTGCTTTCCTTTCCGCGCAGGACGAAGACTGGGCGCGGCTCATCAAGCAAATCGGGCCGTACAGCCTCAAGCTACATGCCCAGCGCGAGCCTTATGAAGCGCTGATACGTGCCATTGCCTACCAGCAGTTGCATGCTCGCGCCGCTGAGGCCATTCTGGGCCGGCTGGTGGCGCAATTCCCCGAGTTCGCGTTTCCGCCACCGCAAGGCATTCTCGACGCGGAAGAGGAGCGGCTCCGTGCCTGTGGCTTTTCCGCCTCCAAGATTCGCGCACTCAAGGGCATTGCTGCAGCGGCGCAGCAGGGCATGATTCCCAGCGCGACAGTAGCGCAGGGCATGAGTGACGAGGCCTTGATCAAGCAGCTGGTGACTTTGCGTGGTGTGGGCCAATGGACCGTGGAAATGCTGCTGATTTTTACCTTGGGCCGCACCGACGTTCTGCCGGTGGACGATTTCGGTGTGCGGGAAGGCTGGCGCAAGCTCAAGCGGCTGCCCGAACAGCCCAAGCCGCGTGCGTTGGGCGAAATTGGCCAGGCCTGGAGCCCTTATCGTACCGCGGCTGCCTGGTATCTATGGCAGGCGGCGGGACAGGCCGCCGAACTGTAATACTGTGAGCTGCTAGAGCAATGTGAGCTACCGGCTAGTGTGATGTGTAAGCCGACGGTAGGCTATCGGGGTTGAATACCCTGGAGGCCGTATGGAAAAGCATCGTGCAGGCACGCCGGAACGGCGTGTCAATCACTCTATTGGGGAGGCGGTACGCGAGGGCAGTCTGGCCGATGCCGCCGACTTTCATGACACACTCAATACCCTTTCCGGTCGTGGCGTACCCAAAGTCGTGATCGAGCGCATTTTCGTCTACCGCCAATGCTGCCGGTCCACCGACGGGGCCAAAGGCAAGTAATCCGGCAAATTCCCGGATAAGGGTTAGGCGTTACGCCGGCTGGGAGGGTTCTGATCGGCCAGGTGCGCACGTACCTGGTTGAGGATGACTTCGGTCGTGACCGGCATCGTCTTGCTGATATACAGTAGCGAGGCCTGGGAAGCCGGCATGATGGTGGTCGGGTGTGGGAATTTGGCGATGCTCTTCATCATGCCTGTCAGGGAAACACCCATGACGTTCTCGCTCGCCACGGCCAGGGCCTGCTCCAAAAGAGCGGGGTCCTGGGAGGGCAGGAAGTGCGTGTGCGTGGAGCACAGGCATTCGATATCGCCGTTGTAGGCGGCAGGGTCGAGGTTATCCATGCGGTAGGTGCACAATACCGACAGCGAATATCGTTCCAGCAATCTATTCCATAATGCTTCCAGCGCCTTGGCATTCTGCTTTTCGCCGCGCTGCCACAGCAGGTCGACGGTTTCGCCGTACACCCGTACATGGCGATAGGCTTGCAGCAATCCTTCCAGCAGTTTCCTGAAATCCGACTCGGCTCTGGCGAAATCGAATTCACCGCTTCCAGTCAAGGAGGCAATCAGTAACTCGGCATCGATAAAGTTGTATTGTGCATTCCGCATGGCCCGCTCAAGGTCAATGCCCTGAGCCGTAAGTCTGGCCTCTATTGCGGCGAGATGGGTGTCAGTGACGACAATGATCACAGCTTCCGTGGGCTGCAGCTGGTAGCTGGCGAAATGGCACACGGCTTCCACCAGCGTCTCGTCATTCTGGTAGATTTGTACCTGATGCACCCCGGCTTCCGGGTTCGGTAGGGCTTCTCTGCTGCGTGCTGCTTGACTCATGCTCAAGAAAATAACCAGAGGATGTCTGGCATAACAGTTAAAGGAATTTCCACTCAACCTTGATTCTTTCAAAGAAGCCGCTTTTGGGCAACCTCCAATTCTTCGCGTAGCCAGCGTTCGATCACCTGGAGAATGTGTGCTTCTTCCTCTGCACTCAATAGATGTCCGCTTGGAATGCCATGCCATTTTTCCAGGCATTGCCGGCAGCAACAGGCCGTGGCGTGCTGGGCGACGAAAACCGGGTGGCCGCGAAACGGTGTCTGTTTGCCGTCGTTCGGGATGTCGGCCGGCTTTAGCCGCTTGGCAATGAAGTCACCTGCATGCGTCATCACCGTGGGCAATCCTTTTTGCTGCAGGTATGCCAGGTCCTTGCCCCGCAGATGGAAGCTTCGGCGGAACGCAGATTTCTGCAAAGCGGGGAAAAGCTCATCGAGGCGGCGCATCGGTTTGATCTGCCCGTTCATGCGTAGCTCAGCTTCAGGCAAAACGGGGGGCGTTTTCTGTGCGTGGCCGAACAGAAAGCGTCTGCTGTTTGAATGATGATGCCTTCATCCCGGGCTCGCATAATATTCATGAAAACACCCGAAAAACCCGTCAACGAACAAGCCAGGCTCGATACCCTGCGCTCGCTCAATATCCTCGAGACCGGTCACGAGGAAAGATTTGACCGTTTGACCCGCCTGGCCCGCCGGCTGTTTCATGTTCCCATCGCTCTGGTCAGTATTCTCGATGCCGAACGTGAATGGTTCAAATCCTCCCCGGGGTTCGATCTCACGGAAACTTCACGCGAAATTTCCTTCAGCGGCCATGCGATTCTTAGTGACGACCTGCTGATTGTGCCAGACACGGCACGCGATGAGCGTTTTCATGATAATCCCCTGGTGACGGGCACATCCAATATCCGCTTCTATGCGGGGTGTCCCATTACCACCCGCAACGGCACCAAGCTCGGCACCTTTGCCATCATGGATCACAAACCCCGCCGTTTCACGCAGAATGACCGCGACCTGCTGCGTGATCTGGCGAACATGGTGGAGCAGGAGATTGAAGCGTCACGCCATGAAACTACCGATGAGCTCACCCTGCTTTCCAACCGGCACGGTTTTGAAACACTGGCCGAGCGTGCGCTAAAGGTCTGCAAGCGCTCGGATGCACCGGCAACTCTGCTGCTCTTCAACCTCAAGGATTTTCGCCAGGTCAATGACCAGTTCGGCTATGCCGAGGGTGACCGCGCGCTGGTGGCATTCAGCACCATGCTGGTGGAAATCTTCCGGGAGTCGGATGTGATCGGCCGGATTGGCGGGGATGAATTCGTCGTGCTGCTGACCAATACGGCCAAGACGGAGAGCTCGGGAGTACTGGAGCGGCTCACTGAAGCGTTGCAGGGATATAACCGCCTTTCAAGACGCGGTTACAACCTGGGTTACAGCGTGGAAGCGGTGGAATACGATCCGGAAATGCACCATTCCATCGGCGAGCTGCTGCAGGAGGCCGACACGCACATGTACCAGAGCAAGAAGCTCGAGATGCGGGCAAACTGATGCCGGCCTAGAAAATCTCCCGCGTTTCCAGGAACTTGATATCCGGGTAGCGCTCCTGCGCCATCTGCAGGTTCACCCGATTGGGCGCCAGGTAAACATATTCGTCGGCATTATCCAGTGCCACGTTGAAGCCGTACTTGTCGGCGATGGCCTTCAAATCGGCATCCGAGCCGCGCAGCCAGCGTGCCGTCGAGCAGTCGTAATTCTCGAACACCACATCCACGCCGTATTCATGCTCCAGGCGGTGCGCCACCACGTCGAACTGCAGCATGCCGACCGCACCAAGGATCAGGTCGTTGTTCTGCAAGGGACGGAATAGCTGCGAAGCACCTTCTTCCGCCAGTTGCTGCAGGCCTTTCTGCAGCTGCTTCATCTTCAGCGGGTTCTTCAAATGCGCGCGACGGAAGAATTCCGGCGCGAAGGACGGGATGCCGGTGAACTTGAGCGCTTCGCCCTCGGTGAAGGTATCGCCGAGCTTGATGGTGCCATGGTTGGGGATGCCGATGATATCGCCGGCGTAGGCTTCGTCGGTGGTGCTGCGGTCCTGCGCCATAAAGGTGATGGCGTTGTTGACCGCCAGGGTCTTGCCGCTGGCAACCTGTTTGATTTTCATGCCGCGGTCGAAACGCCCGGAGCACACGCGCAGGAAGGCGATGCGGTCGCGGTGCTTGGGGTCCATGTTGGCTTGGATCTTGAAGACGAAGCCCGAAAACTTGGGCTCGTCCGGGCTCACCATACGGCTGGCCGTCGCGCGCGGCAGCGGCGCTGGAGACAGCTCGACGATGGCGTCCAGCAGCGACTGCACGCCGAAGTTGTTGATGGCCGAACCGAAGAACACCGGCGTCTGCTTGCCCGAGAGGTAAGCTTCCTTGTCGAAGGTGTGCGAAGCGCCGCGCACCAGTTCCACTTCCATGCGCAGCTCTTCCGCCTGGCTGCCAATCAGTTCATCCAGCCGCGGATTGTCCAGGCCCTTGATCGTCTCGGAAGTGCCTTTTTCGGCGCGCGGGTCGAAGAACGAAATCGTGTCGTTATACAGGTGATACACGCCGCGGAAGCTCTTGCCCATGCCGATGGGCCAGGTCATGGGCGCACATTCCATCTCCAGCACGGATTCGATCTGGTCCAGCAGATCGATGGGGGCACGGCCTTCACGGTCCAGCTTGTTGATGAAAGTGATGATGGGCGTATCGCGCATGCGGCAGACGTTGAGCAGCTTGATGGTCTGCGCTTCGACGCCGTTGACCGAGTCGATCACCATGACGGCCGAGTCCACAGCAGTCAGCGTGCGATAGGTATCCTCGGAAAAGTCATCGTGGCCCGGCGTGTCGAGCAGGTTGATCATGTGCTCGCGATACGGGAACTGCATAACGCTGGATGTGACCGAAATGCCGCGCTGCTTTTCCAGCTCCATCCAGTCTGAAGTGGCGTGCCGGGCGGCCTTGCGGCCGCGCACATCCCCGGCTACCTGGATGGCGCCGCCGAACCACAAGAGCTTTTCGGTGAGCGTGGTCTTACCCGCATCCGGGTGCGAGATGATGG
>DASTRT010000084.1:0-2070 GCA_035761085.1 Methylophilaceae bacterium | reverse complement strand
GTCAACTCGATGCCGTCGAAGCCCAGCCGTGCCAGAAACGGGATCAGTACGTCGGCCGGAACGGTTGGCATGCCCCATGTGCAGTAGCCGATCTTCATCGCAGCTCCTATGAGGTAACAGGGCGGTTTCGTTCGAGGCATTTCATCGCCGGGCGGTGCCGGCTGGAAGCCTATTATACCATCGTCGAGAAGGGTACCCAGCCTGCCTCTGCTCGTGCCGACCCCGAACTTGACCCACGACATATGTGCGCTACCCCAAACTGCGCTTGACGGCAGGTATATGATCGCAAGCAACAGCGAGCCCTGCGCCAGGCGATGGCACGTGACTTGGAAGCCCCAGGTTCCGTCGCTCATCCACCAGATAGCAAGGAGTGCGAGGCTGCAATGGAACCAACAGACCTGATTGACCAACTCGGCGTCCGCCATCGGGCGCGCACCGCGTACCGCACGCTCTTTGACGTGGGCTTTGCAGTGGCCCCAGCAGCTCGCCAGGGCCTCCGACACCAGAATGCAGCCGTTCGCTACTACTGCTGCGCCTTGCTGGACCACTTCTTGGTCCCAGAGGCGCTCGGCGATCTGATCGGAATTCTGCACGATCCCGATCCGCTGGTTCGCCAATCGGCATTGCACACGCTTGCGTGCGACCGATGCAAGCAGGGGGCCTGCCGCCCTGCTGAAGCCGAGGTGCTTCCCGAGGCGCTCCGGATGTTGCATGAAGACGACGACCCCCATGTTCGCGCCATGGCGATTGAGGTTGTTGGCCAGTACGTGCATACCAACCCAATTGCTGAGCGTGCGCTGATTGATGCGAACAGAAACGATTCGAGCCCGGCTGTCCGCAAGAAGGCTGGCTGGTATATACCAGGCGGCCCGATTCACACGCGAACGGCCCCGCGCCCTAACCGAAAAGCACGGCAGCGCGGCTGAAGTCCAAGCCATTCGGCGCTGATGCAGAAAGAGTCGTCGATGGAGCCCTACGACCTGATTGAACAATGGAAGAGTGAAGAGCAGCGATCCTTCACTGGCTGGGATTTCTCCTATCTGGAGGGGCGCATGAGGACTTGATGGCAGTCTTCGATGCCCGACCGCAATGGCCAGATGCCACATTGGACAAGTATGTACCGCAACTCAGCACAGCAGGGTTGAGCATCGTTATGGCACAGGAGTGGTCAAGCCGCTTCGTATTTGGAGATGTGGGCGCGATGGTCTACTATCTCAAGCACGTACCGTGGTTAGTACCCGACTTTTCAGTGACGCGCTATACGGAGCAGTTGCTCAAACTGCAAGCGCAACAGGAGCGAGGTGAAGCGCTTGTCTATTCCGCGCGAAACTACCTGATTGAAGCACGCAAACAACCTGAGGCGTAATGCTGGCGGCGCGAATGCCTTCCGCGCGAGATCATTGGCATTTTGTAGCTGTAGTATGCTGCGGGCCCTGGCAGTTGATGCGCAGGGCGTCGACGGCTCATCCGTTTGCTCAGGAGAGAGGCAGGTCAGTCATGCGCGTGGCTGCACTCTATGACATCCACGCCAACCTCCCCGCCCTGGGAGTAGAGACCATATCCCTGCTCCAGCAGCTCTTTTAGCTGCTGGGTGAAGCGTGCCGCTGGCGCACCATCCACAATATCATGATCGAAACTGAGCGTCAGGCTCAGGTACTCGCGAATCGCGATGCGTCCCTCCACCACCCCTGGTTTTTCGGCAATGCCGCCGATGGTCAGCCCAAGCGTATGGAAGGGGAGAAAGGTGAGACCCCACCCGGCGCCCTGGCCGAACAGCCCAACCGACGTCACCACCACCGTTCCGGCGCGGGCTTTCAACCAGCGCGGGTTCTGGCGGAAGGCCCAGTAGAAGACATCACGGATGAAGCCGGGTACATATGGTGCCAACGCGGTGATTCCCCGAGCCTGCTCGCTGCGAGCGGGCTTCGCCTGCACGGCCCGAATCTCGCGATGAATCTCCCAGACCGTTTTCCGGTTCGCTGCTCGGATGATGTGCGGCAGAGCGACATGATCGCGCTCCGTTTCGATCATGACGACGACATCGACATCATCAAACTCCACCAAGCGCCG
>DASTRT010000083.1:0-4168 GCA_035761085.1 Methylophilaceae bacterium | reverse complement strand
ACCAGCGAAGACCCCTACCTGCGTTTCGATTTTGTTCCCGAAGGCCCGGGGCAACTGGAAGTCAAGGCGACCGACAATGAAGGCGGCGCTTTCAGCAAGCAGCTGGAAGTTAACGGATAACTGAATGCAATAATAAAAAAGCCCGGCATCAACCCGGGCTTTTTTGTTTTATCGATACGACTTATTGCAGCGTCATGCGGGAAAGGGTGGCGTCCTTGTCGATGAACTTGTGCTTGAGGGCGCCGAGCAGGTGGATGGCAATCACGACGGCCAGCACAATCGCCAGCACTTCATGGCATTCCAGGAATATCTCGCGCAGTGCCTTGTTGTCGAGGCCAGGAAAAACCTTGATACCGAACCAGCGCAGCGGATACTTGCTGTAAAGCGTCATCAGCAGCCCGGTCAAAGGCATCAGCGTCATCAGCAGATACAGCAGATGATGGGTTCCTGTAGCCAGTTTCTTTTCCCATGCCTTGAGCGATGTGAGCAATGCCGGCGGGCGATGCGTAATGCGCCAGATGATGCGGAAGATGACCAGCAGCAGGATGGTAAAACCGATGGACTTGTGCAGGTTGAAATAGAACGTACGAGGGGAGGCAGGCTCCGCCAGCTGGACGGTATAGATGCCCCAATTGAATAGATCGTAGGCTGCCGCCTTCGGCGCTTCTTTCGGCAATTCGGACATCCACCAACCCAGGGCCAGCATGGCGAGCAGGCCGATACCGATCAGCCAGTGAAGAATAACAGCGGTTTTTGTATAACGGTCGTTCGAAATACTCATGTATTCCCCCAAAATTGATCAAAAAGCGGCTAGTATCCGTGGAAAGTTTGAAACGGCAGGGCTTTGCAAGTTCAATCAGATGCAACTCGCGGCCGCATTAAACCTCAAACTGTCATGCATAATACGATACAAACCCATAGCACAAAACTCTCATCAAGGCCCAATTCCTTATGAATCGCATCAAGCTGACGCTCATCCTGCCACTTTTCCTGCTGTTTGCCGCCAGAGCCTTCGCGACGGAAGCCCTGCCGATGGAGAAAGTTGCCGAAGGGATTTACGTGCATCACGGCGTGCATGAGGATCTGGACGAAGGCTATCACGGCGATATCGCCAATATCGGCTTCATCGTGGGCAGCAAGGGCGTGGCGGTAATCGATAGCGGCGGCAGCCTGAAAGTGGGCCAGCGACTGCATGAATCCATTCGCCAGGTAACCCAGCTGCCCATTCTGTATGTCATCAATACCCATGTGCATCCCGACCATGTATTCGGCAACGCGGCCTTCCTGCAGGACAAACCGGTGTTCGTCGGCCATGAAAAGCTGCCGCATGCCATGGCTGTTCGCAAGGATGCCTACATGCGGAGCAACGAAAAATGGCTGGGCGCTGATTTTGCCGGCAGTGAGCTTATTCCGCCGACTGAAACGGTACCGGACAGCCAGACGCTCGATCTCGGCGATCGTACGCTAGAACTCAAGGCCTACCCGACAGCCCATACCAATACCGACATCACGGTCTTGGACAGCAAAACCGGCACCTTGTGGACTGGCGACCTGCTGTTCGTGGAACGCATTCCTTCCATCGACGGCGACATCAAAGGCTGGCTCTCGGCAATCAAGACAGTGAAATCCGTACCAGCCAGGAAGGTGGTGCCCGGACACGGTCCGGTGGTGGAAGATGGCAAACAGGCCTTCGACAACGAAGCACGTTATCTGTCCGTACTACTCAATGATGTGCGAAGCGACATCAAGAAAGGCATCCCCATGGAAAAATCCATGAGCACCGCCGCCGCTTCCGAAAAAAACAACTGGAAGCTGTTTGACATCATCAACCGGCGTAACGTCAACCTGATCTACCCTGAGCTCGAGTGGGAATAATTGGCTTGCCGGCCGACAGGCGGAGGGGATTGCCCCACCCTTGATGGCAGCTGCCTTATTGTATAATCGTCGCTTTGTTTCTTTCAGCCAACCAGTCACTTACGCAACCGATTCCCGCCTTGGCCTCCCATTCCCGTTCCAGCAGTTCGCGTGATACTGCATTCCTGTGGGCGATTTCCCTGTCCATCGGTCTGCACCTGTTGGCTATGGTGTTGCTGCCGAATATCAAGTGGGAGCCGCTGAAAAAGCCTGACGTCCTGCAAGTAGAGTTGGCGCCACCGCCACCACCCAAGCCGCCTGAACCCAAACCTGAAGTGATTCCGGAACCCAAGCCGGAACCGCCTCCTCCTCCACCGCCGCCTCAGCCTAAACCGAGGCCGAAGCCAAAGACGGTTGAGCCCAAACCGCAGCCCAAGCCTGCACCGTCTCCCGAGCCGGTGACAGAGCCGCCCCCTCCTTCACCAGAGCCGGCGCCGCCTGCTGTCATCACCACACCACCCAAGGTGGAAACGCCCACGTTTACTGCGCCACCACCTCCACCACCTGAGCCGGTGAAGCCCACGGGGCCGACGCAAGCAGACCTGGACTCCGCCCGTAACCAGTACAAGGGCCTGCTGGAGCGGGAGATCGTCAAGTACAAGCAATATCCACGCATGGCCCAGATGCGCGGCTGGCAAGGAGAAGCCATCGTAGAGCTGCAGATCGACGAAAACGGCAAACTGGCCTCGGTCAAGATACAGACGTCCAGCGGCCATGATATCCTCGACAAAACGGCGCTGGAGATGGTGCGCAAGACGGTAGCGGCAGCCGCACCACCCAAGGTTCTGTTGGGCTCCTCCTCCACCTACATAATTCCGGTCGCTTTCCGCCTGCAAGACTGATCGCCGCCGTGCCCAAGTCCAGGTCGCTCAAAGATTTACTGCTGATCCATGAGCTGATGTTCATCCTGCTCCTGGTGCTGGCAATCACCGCAGGCGGCTATGGCATACACTTGTGGGACAGGGCTTCTCAGGAATCGCAACGCATCAACCAGCTGATCCAGGAAATCCAGCAGACCCGCGGTGACCTTTACCGGCAAATGAAAGAGCTATTCGATGCCTATTTTCTGGACGATCCCGAAGCGCGGGAGGAATATAACGGCTACACACGCTCGGTCGAAAACCACTTCTCGACCCTGAAGCGACTGGCGGCGGGAGAGCAAGAATCTGCTGCCTTCAAGGAGCTGCAGCAGAACTACACGGAGTTCGTACGTGAAACCACGGCGATATTCGAACAGCACCGACTCTTCTCCCACGAGGCGCTGCAGAAAAAACTGAACAGCGACCTGGAAGCAGGCATCTTCCAGCGCTATGAGCTGGTCACGGCTCGCACGGAGAAGCTGCTTTCACAGAAGCAGGCAGAACTGCAGCTGCGGCTGGAAGAGGTCAAGCGTACTACCGTGCTATTGTTGGCAATTCCCATGTTGCTGGCGATCGCCCTGCTTTTCTTCTCTCGCTATTACCTCAAACGCGCGATCGTCAAACCCATCCACGCCGTACTTCGGGCCACGGCCGAATTGAGCAGTGGGCAACTAGCACACAGAGTGCCGGAAACCGGTGCTGCCGAGCTTGCCGCGCTGGCTGGCGCCATCAATCATCTCGCCGAAGAGCTCGCACGCAGCCAGGAAGCCTTGATTCGCACCGAAAAACAGGCAGCGCAAGGTTTGCTGGTGCCCATGCTGGCGCATAATATTCGCAACCCACTGGCGAGCATCCGCGCGACCGCCCAGGTCGCCAACACTCCTGACATTGACCAGGAGGTCCGCGAGACGCTGCAGGCCATCATCAGCACGGTGGACCGGCTGGAACGCTGGACCGGCTCGCTGCTGGCCTATCTGCATCCGCTGAAACCCCAGCCTACCAGTACGACTGTGGAAAAAATCATCGAAGGTGCGCTGGAACCGCTGCAACTCAGGTTGCGCGAGAAATCGATCAAAACCGAATTGCGTTTTCCGCGCCAGAGCGGACAAGCCATATACACCGACGAGCACCTGCTGGAGCAGGCGCTCTATAACCTGCTGTTGAATGCTGTTGAAGCCGCGCCGGAGAACTCCTTGCTGGAATTGGACTCAGAAGTTTCTGAGGAGTCTGTACGCATCGTCGTTACAGACCATGGGCCTGGCATGCCGTTTATTCCTGATCCGCACACACTCAGCCCCGGGCCCTCGACCAAGCGATTTGGTACCGGATTAGGCATTCCGTTTGCCTTCAAGGTTTGCGAAACCCTGTCGGGGAAAATCGCCTTCCGCGCGAGG
>DASTRT010000082.1:0-4833 GCA_035761085.1 Methylophilaceae bacterium | reverse complement strand
ATGGGCTGGGTTTCCGGAGTGAACGTATCGGGCGCCATCAAGGGGCCGTGCTGCGAGCTCTGCAGCATTGGCCACATGAGTTTGACCATCTTGCGGGTGAGCCAGACGGCGATCTCGGTGTTATCCGCCAGTCCCATTCTCAGCAACAGCCTGTCTTCCAGCTTGTCGTAGCTCAGGTTCAGCTGCTGTATGTTGACGTCTGTTGGATGTTCATTCACGCGACTACTCCGGTTGCCTTGGCTCAGCTGTTCTTTATAACGCCGAAACGGTAGAGAAACAAAGCGATTATTTCACGCCTGCACCTGCAAGCGTCCCAAACAATATTATTCAGGTTGGGCAATCCTCACAACTCCTGTGCCAATTTGCCGGCCTCTCCCATGGCCTGGAAAGCACGCAGAAGCGCACCCGTGGCTACCGAAAATGAAACAGGCCGGTCATACCGGCCTGTTGATCTAGCTACCTTGCGGGATTAATGGATAGCAATCGGCACCAGCGCTCCGCCCTTCATGTCAGGCATGAGCACGCTCTTGCCGTCTGCCGAGAGGCCGATGTCCGCCGCCGACTGATGGCCCTGGCTGATCAGCTGCGGGGTCGCCTTGGGTTCGCTCAGTTGCCATACCTTGCCGCCCGCCCAGTCGCTGACATAGAGCATGCCGGTGGCATCGCGCACCAGGCCGTCAGCCCCGCCGAAGCCCTGGTTCAGCAGCACGGCGTTCGCCCTGGCCTTGTTGCCCTGCTCGGTCCAGCTCAGGCGGAACAGTTTGCCAGTGCCGAAATCGGCGACCAGCATGGCATTCACGCCATCCATGAGCAGGCCGTTGGGCCGCTTGATGCCCGACTTCTCGCCGATAATCTGCGTGATCTTGCCTTGCGGCGTGATCTTGTAGATCGCGGCATGCTTGCCGTTATCGTCACCGCTGTCGGACACGAACACGTTGCCCAGGCCGTCGATCTCGATATCGTTGAGGAATACCGGCTTGGCGGGAAAGTCGCCCGGTTTGGCGATGACGGTCTTGTTGCGCTGCAGGTCGATTCTTACCACCTGATCGACATCCGCCACATACAGCTGGTTATCGAAAAGGTCGATGCCCTTGGGGTCGTTCAGTCCGTCGGCCAGCGTAGTCCGGGAGCCGTCGGCGTTGATCACCGTCACCTTGCCGTCGCCATTCTTGCCGAAGCCGCCGATCTCGGTCACGAAAATGCGGCCATCGGGATGGGTGATTGCCGACTCCGGCATTTGCAGCCCGGTCACGGTACCCGTAGCTGAAGCCGCGCTGGCGGCACCAGCAGAGGCGGCTGTCTTCTCGCCATAACTCACGCGATAAATCACACCGTTGTAATCGTCAGACACCAGCAGCGATCCATCCGGCAATTGCAGCACGTCGGTCGGGCGACCCCAGACCTCGCCGTCCTTGAGCCAGCCGTCGATGAAGACTTCGGTGCCGGCAATCTTGTGCTGGTCGTCAAACTTGACGCGCATCAGCTGGTAGCCCACCGCCTTGCTGCGGTTCCAGGAACCGTGCTGGGCGATGATGGCATCGCCCTGGTATTCGGCGGGGAACTGCTTGCCGGTGTAGAACTTGAAGCCCAGGTTGGCGCTATGCGCCTGGAATTCGGCAGCCGGGAAAGTGACTTCCTTGGGTGGAGTCTTGTCTTTCCAGTCCTTTTGTCGCGCCTTGCCACCGGCATAGAAGGGGAAGCCGAAATGCTGGCCGGCCTTGGTGACGGCATTGAATTCGTCATGCGGAATGTCGTCGCCCATCATGTCGACGCCATTGTCGGTGAAGTAGGCGATATTGGTCTGCGGCTGGAAATCGATGCCGACCGAGTTGCGCACGCCCCGGGCAAAGGTTTCGACATTCTTGCCGTCGGCATCCATGCGGATGATTGAGGCTTCCATGCCCTCGGGGTCGCAGATATTGCAGGGCGCGCCCACCGTGACATACAGCTTGTTGTCCGGGCCGAAGGTGATATAACGCCAGCCGTGGTGTGGTTTGTTGGGCAGCTTGTCGTAGATCACTTCGCGCATCTGCTTGAACGGCAGGCTGAGGTCGAAGTCGGGCGCAGCGTAACGCGCGATACGGTTCTGTTCGGCAACGTAAAGGTTGCCGTCATGCATGGCGACACCGTTGCCGACATTGAGGTCGTCGAGAATGGTGATCACCTGGTCGGCCTTGCGATCCTTGTCCTTGTCGACCACGGCATAGGCCTTGTCGCCGCGCGTGCCGACGTAGACGTTGCCGTTGGTGCCCAATGCCATCTGGCGGGCGCCCGGCACTTCGGCATAAACCTCCACCTTGAATCCGGCGGGGACATTGAGCTTGCCGAGGTTGGCCCTGGCTGCTGCCGCATCGGCGTAGCTGTTCATGGCGGTGCTGCCGCATAGCGTGCCGACCAGCAATGCCAGCGCTCTCAATTGCACTTTCACTATCGATCTCCTTGTGATGGGTTTACGTTCAACGGTACCCAGTTTAATCAGCCCGACGCTGCGTTTGAATACCCAAAACTGGCTAATCATTGCCTAAAACTATCGATAGATCCTAGCCAATATCATTTATACTGGCGATTTATCACCTAAAAATATCAATCGCATGAACGTCACCGATTGCTGGCAGGATACCGGTCGCAACCACATGATCGCGCTGCTGAAAAAGCTGGCGCCAGCCGAAGGCTTTACGCTGACCCCGCTGGACGGCGTAAAGCTCATGCGCTGGGATCGGCCCCTGCCGCGCAGTCCCGTCCTCTATGAGCCCAGCATTGTGGTGATCTGCTCGGGGCGAAAGATCGGCTACCTGGGTCGCCAGGTCTTCCATTACAACCCGCAGCACTTCCTCGTGCTCTCGGTGCCGCTGCCCTTCGAGAGCGAAACCATCGCCAGTGCGGAAGAACCCCTGCTCGGCATTTCCATGCGCATCGATATCGGCATCCTGTCGGAACTCATCATGATGCTGGAACATGATCCCAAACGACGTGCGGTGACCAACTCACACGGCATCGTTTCCACCCCGCTCGACCTCAAGCTTTCGAATGCCGTATTACGCCTGCTGCAGGCGCTGGATTCCGCCAGCGATACGCTAATTCTGGGCCAGGCGATTCTGCGCGAGATCCACTACCGCGTGCTGACCGGCAGCCAGGGCGCTGCCATCCGCGCCCTGCTGAGCCAGCAGAATCACGTGGCCAGAATCAACAAAGCGCTGCAAAGAATCCATATGGATTTTGCGGAAACTCTCGATGTCTCCGGCCTGGCCGCTGAAACCGGCATGAGTCCGGCAGCCTTCCATGCCAGCTTCAAGGCAGTCACCGCCACTTCCCCTATGCAATACCTGAAAACCACGCGGCTGCACAAGGCACGGTTGCTCATGATCCAGGATGGCTTGTCTGCCGCGTTGGCGTCGGCGCGCGTGGGGTATGAAAGCCCGTCGCAATTCAGCCGCGAATTCAAGCGCCTGTTCGGCAAAACGCCTGTGGAAGACGTCAGCGCCATGCGGAAATCACTCATCACCACACCCCACGAATACGCCTCGCCCTACGTGACAGTCCAGCAATAAGCCCAGGCCGCCCGCGGCGATAGCGGCAATGGTTCCTGCGAAGAACTCATTCCAGCTCAGGCACTTGCTTAGCGAGAATTCCGGATATTTCCCTGCCCAGCGGCATGAAAAATCACACGGCAATCTTGAAAAAGAAACATCGAATCCTTATCATTAGCACTCGATAAGCATGAGTGCTAACAGTTCGGCACCAGCTTCCATGAATTCTTACCAAAAACGTATGAATCAATTTAGGAGATTTACTCATGAAGATTCGCCCTTTGCATGACCGCGTCATCGTCAAGCGCCTGGAAGAAGAACGCAAGACAGCATCCGGCATTGTTATTCCCGATTCCGCCGCCGAAAAGCCCGACCAGGGCGAGGTTGTTGCCGTCGGCAACGGCAAGGTGCTGGAAGACGGCTCCGTACGCAAGCTGGAAGTGAAGGTCGGCGACAAGGTGCTGTTCGGCAAGTATGCCGGCCAGACCGTCAAGGTTTCCGGCGAAGAGCTGCTGGTCATGCGTGAAGAAGACATCATGGGCGTGGTTGAAGCCTAAAGCAGCGTCTTTGGCTTTAATGCGGCGCCTTCGCGCTTTGCCTGAAAGCCAAATGCTTGCTTTCAACATAATTTAAGGAGACATAAATAATGGCTGCTAAAGACGTACGTTTCGGCGATGAAGTTCGCCACAAAATGACCAATGGCGTGAACATTCTCGCCAACGCCGTGCGCGTGACCCTGGGCCCCAAGGGCCGTAACGTGGTGCTCGAGCGCTCCTTCGGCGCCCCCACCATCACCAAGGACGGCGTATCCGTCGCCAAGGAAATCGAACTCAAGGACAAGTTCGAGAACATGGGCGCACAAATGGTCAAGGAAGTCGCTTCCAAGACCTCTGACGTTGCCGGTGACGGCACCACCACCGCTACCGTGCTGGCCCAGGCCATCATCCGCGAAGGCATGAAGTCCGTCGCCGCCGGCATGAACCCGATGGACCTCAAGCGCGGTATCGACAAGGCCGTTGAAGCCGCTGTTGCCGAGCTCAAGAAGCAATCCCGTCCTTGTGCCACCAGTAAGGAAATCGCCCAGGTTGGCTCCATCTCCGCCAACTCCGATTCCTCCATCGGCCAGATCATCGCTGACGCCATGGACAAGGTCGGCAAGGAAGGCGTAATTACCGTTGAAGACGGTTCCGGCCTGGAAAACGAGCTGGACGTCGTCGAAGGCATGCAGTTCGACCGCGGCTACCTGTCCCCCTACTTCATCAACAACACCGATCGCCAGATCGCGCTGCTGGATAACCCCTTCATC
>DASTRT010000081.1:0-6342 GCA_035761085.1 Methylophilaceae bacterium | reverse complement strand
TGCAGCGACTGCACCAGGTGGGCGCCGCCGTCGCTGGCCGTTTCCGCGATGAGCTCAGGCAGTTTCGAGCTCCACGAGGAGTGGATCATGAAGTCCACATCGGAATCTATGGTTTCCGGGTAGCCGTCGTAACCCGCGAGGATGCAGTAGGGCATGCCGGCATCCTCGAATTTGCGGATGAGCTGTTTAAACAGCGCGCTGTTGTTCGCCATGAGGTATCGCTTCTTTCATCAATGATTGCGGCATCCATTCAGCACGCCGGCGCAGCAGCTCCAGGTAAGCGCGGATCACGGGATGGCGTGGCGCCAGGTAGCCGGAGGCGGTGGTATAGAAAGTCAGGGTGTCCAGCAGGTAATGCAGCGCCAGCGAGCCGCAGGCTTCCGCCACGCCGCTTTCCTCGCCGAATACCCCGCGTGCGTAGCCCGCCGTTTCGGACAGCAGGGTAGGCATGCCGGCCGGGCCCATGGGCCACTGGCGCAGCACGCGCGGAATCAGGTGGAAGTGCAGGAAATCCTGGACCGGATTGCCGCTTTCTTCGGCGTATTCCCAGTCGAAGACATACAGGTGCTGCTCAGCCAGACGCACATTCCATGGCGCGAAATCGCTATGCAGCAGACAGGTGGGCAGCCGCTGCGGCCCGATCTCGCGTTCGATTTCGGCCAACACCGTCAACAGCAGATCCTGGTGTTCCGCATCCATGAGCGGTAACGCCTGCCGCAAGCGTTCCTTGAGGCGCAGGTGGGCGCCGGAAAGATTCCACGGCGTCAGCACGGGTTGGCGCTCTGCCAGCAGCCGCAGGAAATGCCGGTGACGGCGGTCGAAGTGGCGCGAGGAAATGCCATGCGGTAAAGCCTGCATGCTCAGATAGCCGAGCCCGCTGCTCAAGGTACCGGCGCCCAGCAGGCGCGGCAGGAAGGGCGAGAGTTCCGGGATCTGGCCCAGTGTGCCGAGCCAGTAGGCTTCGCGGGCGATGGCCTCATTGGCGCTGGTACTCATGGCCACCTTGGTCACCTTGTCGGTGCTGCCCGCACTATTGGGGCAGTACAGCGTCAGCTTCTGCAGAGGACCCGGGCAACCGACATACATGGCAGGGCAGACATCTCCCTCGCCGTCGGCCAGGCTGACGGGAAAGGTGCTGAGCCTGAGCGTGGGCAACAGCCCCAGCCGTGGCATGACGCTATCGACCAGCAGGGCGGCCTTGCCCCACAGCCTGAGCAACGGGTTGCGCACGAAAAATCCGATAGCCTGGCGGGCCAAGTGCAAATCGGGCGCCACCAGCAACGGCTGGCTGCGGTTAGCGTAAAGCACTTTCCAGCCGATGCTGCGCCCGCCCGCCGCACTGTCCTGCAGGGCTTCGAGCTGATAACGTAACTGCGCCAGACTCATACCGGGTTTCCGGGGATGCGGTAGCGTTCCAGCGCGTGGATCAGGCCGTCCGGCGCCTGCGCCCGGTAGCCGCCGGTGAAGAGCTTGCAGACTACGCGTTCAGCGCGGGCCAGCAGGCGCATGAGCGGCCACAGGGCTGGTGCGGGACCATTGGCGCGGCGGCGGATTTCGTCGTATTCCGCCAGGCTCTTGGCATGCATGGCACGGGTTTTCTGCTCCGGGTAGTAGCGCATGCAGGAGAGGTAGGCGGGAATGTGGGCAATTTTCGTGTGCTGCGAGAAGCGCTCCCACAGGTCGGCATCCATCGCCAGGTTGAAGCGCGAATCCAGGCCGCCGACCTTTTCATACAGGCTGCGCCGCCAGAACATCGAGGGCTGCGAGATGTAGTTGTGGTCAAACAGAAAGGCGAAACGACGGAACGCCATTTCCTTCTTGGGGCGGATGTAGTTGCCGTCGCCGTCGATCCAGAGCGAGTCGCCGTAGACGGCGTCCACTTCCGGATGCTCTTCGAAATAGCGCGTCACCAATTCCAGGGCGCCGGGCAGCAGCAGGTCGTCGGAGCACAGCCAGCCCATGATGTCGCCCGTGGCATGCTGGAAGCCCTTGATCAGCGCATCGGTCTGGCCGTCGTCCTTTTCCGACACCCAATAGTGCAGGCTGTCTTCGTAACGGCGGATGACATCCACGCTGTTGTCGGCGGAGCCACCGTCGATCACGATGTATTCGACATCGGCGCCATCCTGCTCGAGCACCGAGCGCATGGTGGCGTCTAGATAACGCCCCTGCTGGTAGGAGCAGGTGACGATGCTGACTTTCAGTTTGTGGTCCGTAGCGGCCTTATAGTGATTTTTTGACGAGCGGGTATCCATTGCTTTTCCTGTTTTTGTAATAAGGGACAAGAGTCAGTTTCTGGCCCAGCACCACCTTGGGCTTGGGCTTCTCGACCGTGCGGCCGGAAAAGTGCAGGGTGACGCCCAGCAGCATGCCGATCTGCGCCCAGTAGAGCAGTGCCTTGGCGGGCTGCAGCAGGATGGGGTTGAAGGCGTACACCAGAATGCCGGCAATGCTCATGCAGGCGAGCGTATGCACGGCGGCATGCAGGTCATCCTCGACGCGGCCGCGCAGCACGTTGCGGAAGGTCAGGCGACCGATGCGGATATAACTCCAGAGCCATAGCGAGATGGCGAAAACGCCGCCCTGCGCCAGCAGGTCGAGCACGTCGCTGTGAGTGGCGAGCACACCGCGTGCTGCCAGGATCTGGAAGCCGGTGAAGCGGCGGGTGGCGGGGTCGGTGAAGCTGGTCCCCCAGATCGGCGAATCAAGGAAGCTTTCCCAGGCGTGCTCATAGGTCAGCAGTCGATACTGCGGGTTGCCGCTCGGCATGATCTCGCCGCGCTGGTAGGCGATGTAGCCATAGGCGGCGATGCCCGCAGCGACAATGACGATGAGCCACAGCATGGTCCAGAAACGGAAGCCGGTGCTTTCCCGGAAGCGGAAGCGCCATTCGACGGCCCAGATATACAGCAGGGTCAGCGTTACCACGATGAAGCCCGTATTTTTCTGGAAGATGAGGCCGGACATGAGGAAAAACAGCGTCCACAATGCCTTCCAGTGACGGTTGCCCGGACGCAGCGCGAAATATACGGCAAGCGGGATGATGAGGTATTCCAGCTCATGGTAGCTCACGCGGAGATCTCCCAGCGGCAGCATGTGCAGGGTCATGAAAAAACTGGCCAGTACAGCGCCAATCAGATAGGCGCGCAGGATGGAGGCGCGTGCCGCAGACATCAACACCTGGCGTGCTACGGGAATGGCGATCAGCATGTACATGCCGACCGAGATGAAGGTGTTGTTGATGCCGTGATATTTGCGGGTGTACCAGCTGCCCACCACGATCCAGGAGCCCAGCAGCAGCAACGGCAGGGCGGCGCTCAGCACTTGCCAGTATTTGCGCCTGGCCAGCGGCACATCCGACTGCGGCGGGAAAATCCAGTTGCCTACATTGGCGAGCAGGATGCCGCCCGTACACAACAGCAGTGGCAGGTGCTTGGTGATGCCGATCTTGTCCAGATTCATGTGGAAAGGGTCGGCGACATAGAACAGCGCCAGCCACAGGCCGAACAGCAGGCAGTAGTCGGACAGCGAGAGCCGTGGCCGCGCGTCGGCCTTGGCATACAGTGGTTTGAACACCAGCGGTTGAAACGGCGATTGCATCAATGTTTTTGTCGTCATGGTTGCCCTCGATGGTTGTTCTTCATTTGGCGAGCCTGACCACGCGGTTCTTGCCATCGGTATTGCCTTTCGGCGTGTCTGGCGTTGGCATCAGGATGCGGTTGGCTCCGACTACGGTGGCACCGGCCGGTACGTCGCGCGTGACTACGGCATTGGCGCCTACCACGGCGCCGCGGCCGATATGCACCTTACCCAGTACCCTGGCGCCTGCCCCCAGATAGACGTCATCCTCGATCACCGGCGCTTCGTTGACGCCAAGCTGGCGCCCGCCCAGAGTCACCTGCTGCATGATGGTGACGCGCTGGCCGATGCGCGTGGCCGAATGGATGATGATGCCGTAGGGGTGCGGCAGGTAGACCTGACGGCCCCGCAGATCGCAGCAGATGTCGCAGTTGAGCAGCATGGTATAAAGGCGGCTGACCACGGGAAGGCGATGCCGGCAGAGGAACAGCATCAATGCGGCAGCACGCGGGTTGCGGGGAAATGGCGCGGCGCTCATACAATCCTCCTCAAGTGGCGCTGTGGCCTGCTGGCGGCGGTCTTGCCCATCATGGCGTGCACGGTTTCGACGTTCCAGTCGCGATTCATGAAGCCGGGCGCCAGCCCTTGCAGCTGGTTGTTGTCGAGATCCCACCAACGCCACTCAAGCAGGGCGTTTATGGTTTCCTGGTCAAAGCGGTAGCGGATCAATCTTGCCGGGACACCGCCGACGATGGCATAGGGCGGCACATCCTTGGTTACCACGGCGCCGGCGGCGATGATGGCGCCGTTACCGACTTTGACCCCATCCAGCACGATGCTGCCCGCTCCTATCCAGACATCGCTGCCGACCGTGACGCGCGGCAGTTCTTCGAAAAGATCGTTTTCCGAGAACGTATCGCCCGCCTGCAACCGGGATGAATAGAACGCCGGGTGGGTCGACAGCCGATCCACCGGATGGCAGCCTAGCCCACCCAGCAGGACGTTGGGCCCGATGCTGCTGAAGGCGCCGATATCGGCGAAGCCGATGCGGCTTGCTTCGGCCACGTAAGTCATGCGGCCCAACGAGGTGCTGCGCAGGTTGGCACGGCGATAGATGCGGTTATGCGCGGAGAACCGGCAGTCAGGGGTGGCGAAGCTCCAGAAACTTGCCCAGAAGCCGGGGATGATCTTCGCCAGACGGCGCCGTCTGGAAGTTGCCCACTTGAGGCGGTCGACGACTTCTTTCATGCCTTGCCTCCCGCGCTCAAGCGGCTTTTCAGGTTGCCGTCGAAATTGAGTTCCGGTTCTTCCTTCTCCTGTTCCAGCGCAATGGCCAGCTTGCGTACCGACCACGCGGAGTAGGCCAGGCTGGCAGTCACGCCGCCCAGCATCGCGAACATAAGGCCGGTAGCCTGGTAGGTGTGTACGGTCAGTGAGGCGATGGCGATCGAACAGGCAGCCAGGATGATGCCGGCGCGCAGGATCACGCCGGTCGCCTTGACCGTGCGCAGGAAGAAGAAGGTCTGCCGCAGGTAGAACTGGATGAAGATGTAGAGCGCCTGCCAGTAGACCAGCGAGGCGAAGGCGATATAACTCTTGCCGTACAGCAGGTTCATCAGCGGCGCCGCAAAAACGGCAAGCAGCAGCAGTACCGGAGCCAGCAGCATGGTGCCCCACAGGGTGATCTTCCACAGGTAGCGCGATAGCGCAGCCAGCCCGGCATTGCCATAGCGGCGCGCCGCAGCTACCGGTATCAGGTTATCCATGGCGAGGAACAGGATATTGATCGGGCCGACGATGTTCTGGGTGGCACGTACACCGCCGACCGCGTGGGTGCCGACGATGCCGGCGCCTACCATGAAGACGCCCTGCGAACCCAGCCATTGGAATTGCCAGGCCACCAGGTAATCGCGGCCGGTCCGCCAGCCTTCGCGCAGCACTTCACGAGCATGGCCGAATACGGGCCGCTGCCGGTTATGCAGAAAGCCGGTGGTGAACGAGGCGAGTGATGCCACGGTGATGATCCAGAAGCCGGTAGCGACATCCAGCCGGCCGGTGACGCAGGCCAGGCTCAACAGCGCCACCTGGCCGCCATAGCCGATGATGTCGAGGAAGAATGCCGAGCGCGCCTTTTCCTGCACGAAATAATAGCGGCGCTGCCAATCCTGCAGCTGGAATGACAGCATTGCCGAGATCAGTGCAAGAATGGTGGTAGGCTGGAGTCCCGCAACGTCGATCAGGCCGAAGGCATGCGCCAGCATGGCCAGCAGTCCCGCCCCCAGGCCCAGCACGACGGCCAGGATGAGCTGCACGGCAAATATCCCCTGCAGGTACTTGCGGCGCTCCTGCTCGGCGAGCTGTGGCGCCGCACTCATCATCGGCTGGAAAATCAGCGCGCCCTGGAAGGAATTGACGTACAGCATCACCGACTGTAACAGCACGAAGATACCGAAGGCTTCAGGCCCCAGGAAACGGGCCAGCAGGATGCCGATGAGGAAATTGCTGCCGCTGACTACCCCCTGGTCAAGAAATGCCCAGTTCGCGTGCCGGTGGCGATTGATCAGTAATCCGAGCTTCTGCATGATGTTTTGCCATTCTTGTTGTTGAAGCTTTTGTGCGTCATACCCTCAACTCGACGGGTGGACGTTGTCTTGGCATGGGTGGGCGCTCGGTACGCCGGTCCGTGACGAAGGTGCGGTAGGTAGCCGCGATGCCGGCGCGTAGTGGAATCTTGGCGTGCCAGCCGATCTCCGCCATCTTGGA
>DASTRT010000080.1:0-3883 GCA_035761085.1 Methylophilaceae bacterium | reverse complement strand
ATTCATGAAGTTTTACCGCAGGGTTTTATCTCTGGCCGTACTGGCCACACCAGGTCTGGCACTGGCCGACCATATTGCCAAGGAACCGCTGACACTCGACACCGTGACGGTGGTCGAAAAGCGCGACCCTCTGGGCGCCTCGATGACGCAGCCAGACCTCGAACATGCGCGCGAGGAAATCGACAAGACGCCGGGCGGCGTGACCATCGTCGATACCGAACAGGTGCGCGAGGGACGCGTGTCCAATTTCAACGATACGCTGGGCATGGCCACTGGCGTGTTTGCCCAGTCACGCTTCGGCGCCGAGGAAAGCCGGCTTTCCATTCGGGGCTCGGGGCTGCAGCGCACCTTCCACGGGCGCGGCATCAAGCTCATGCAGGACGGCATACCGGTCAACCTGGCGGACGGCAGCTTCGACTTCCAGACCATAGAGCCCATGGCTACGCGCTACATAGAGGTCTACCGCGGGGCGAATGCCTTGAGATACGGCGCCAGCACCCTGGGCGGCGCCATCAACTTCATCTCGCCTACCGGCTATGACGCGCCGCTGCTGGAAGCCCGCGGAGAACTGGGCAGCTTCGACTACCAGCGCTTCGGGTCCACTACCGGCGGCTTCCAGGGCAATCTCGACTACTTCATCAACAGCAGCACCTTCAGCCAGGATGGCTTCCGTGACAACGCGCGGCAGGAAGCGCAGCGCACCAATGCCAACATCGGCTACCGCTTCAACGAAAATCTGGAAACCCGCTTCTACATGGGTTATGCCAACAGCAACTCTGAACTTCCCGGCAACCTGACCAAGGCGCAGCTCAAGGACGACCCCAGTCAGGCTATCCTGAGCCCGCTGACCGGCCAGCAGAGACGCAACATGGATGTCTGGCGCTTCGCCAACAAGACGACGCTTAGACTGGAAAACACACTGATCGAGCTTGGTGCCTATTATTCCGACAAGACGCTGTTTCATCCGATCTTCCAGGTGCTGGACCAGAACAGCTACGATTACGGCATCTCCGGCCGCCTCACGCATACCGGCGAGCTGCTGGGCCACAAGAATGAATTCGTCGTCGGATTGAGCCCCAGTCGAGGCGTGGTTCACGAAGACCGCTGGGTGAACAACCTGGGCAGTCGCGGTGCCCGCACCAACAAGAACGAGCAGATCGCGGAAAATCTCGAGGCCTATGCGGAAAACCGCTGGTATGCCACGCCCGATCTGGCACTGATCACCGGCCTGCAATACACGCACGCAACGCGTAAATTGAACGACGAGTTCTTCGCCACGCCTGCGCAGGACGAAAGCTTCGATGTCACTTACGTGCAGACCAGCCCCAAGCTCGGCCTGCTTTATGATCTCCAGCCCAACATCCAGCTCTATACCAACGTCTCGCGCAGCTTCGAGCCGCCCTCTTTCGGCGAACTGGCCGGCGGCCTGGTGCCCAATATCAGCAAGGCGCAATCCGGCACCACTTTCGAAGTCGGCTCGCGCGGCAATACCCGCATCATCGACTGGGACATCTCGCTCTATTATGCAAGGCTGCACGACGAGCTGCTGCAGACCGCGGTATTCGTCGCCGGCAATAGTGCGGCCCCGGCCTCACAGACCACCAATGCTTCGCGTACCATCCATGCCGGTGTGGAAATGGGTATGACGGCCCACCTGCCGCACGGTTTCGAATGGCGGCATAACCTCCTCATCAACGATTTCCGTTTCGATGACGACGATACCTACGGCAATAGATACCTGCCGGGCATTCCGCGCTCGCTGCTGCGCGGTGAGCTAATGTGGCGTCATGGCGGCTTCTACATGGGCCCGACGGTGGAGACCTCGCCACAGAAATACGCCGTGGACTTCACCCATACCCTGTATGCCGACAGCTACACGATTTTCGGCTGGAAGATGGGCCAGAAGGTCAATGAAAGACTCTCGTGGTTTCTCGAAGGCCGCAATCTGACCGACCGCAAATACGCCGCGACAACCAGTGTAGTGCGCGACCAGAATGGCACAGACGGCGCCCTGTTCCTGCCTGGTGATGGCCGCTCCGCCTACCTCGGCGTGCAGTTCCGCTACTAGCCATGGCGACCGTGTTCCTGAACAAACTGCGCTTCAACTGGTCGGCCTGGCACCGGCGGCTGGGCCTGGTCACCTGTCTCGGCGTAGTGCTGTGGGGAATATCCGGCATGTGTCACCCCATCATGTCGCGCCTGCAGCCCAAGCCGGCAGAGTTCTCGGCACCCGCAGCCCATCTGGATCTGACATCCGCCATGAGTCCCCAGCAGGTCCTGGCTTGTCATCAGATTACGCAGTTCCGCCGCCTTAATGTCGTAGCCGTGGACAGCAAGGCGGTATATCGCGTGGTCACCGACAGCAATGCGCCGGCGCGCTATTACGCCGCGGCAGACTGCAAGGAACTGGCGGCAGGAGATGAGTACTACGCACGCGAATTCGCCAGCCATTTCACCGGACGGCCAATGTCGGAGATCACCAGCGCGCACTTCCTGACGCAATTCGACGATGAATACCTGTTCGTCAACCGGCTACTGCCGGTGTGGCGGATCGAGTTCGCCGGTCCTGATCATCTGCGGGCGTATATTGACACCGACCAGGCCAGGCTCGCTACCCTGATCGACGGCAGGCGCATGGCACTGGGACAGATTTTCCGCTTCGGCCATAACTGGGCCTTTCTCGATGGGCTGCCGCGCCTGCAGTTAGCGGTGATGGCGGTTGTACTCGGCGTGGCGCTGTTCTCGGCCGTGTCCGGCCTGACGCTCTACGTACGTCGCCGGCGGCACAGCCGGGAACGCCTTGCGGGGCAGCCTTTGCGGCGCTGGCATCGGCGAGTGGGCCTATTGGTTTCCCTGACTACGCTTACCTTCGTAGGCAGCGGCCTGTTCCACCTGGTCATGAGCTATAGCCAGCAGCAGGAAAAACCGATCCACCCATCCGACGCAGCGATTTCCGCAGCCAGCCTGGATGAACGGGCCTGGCAGCATGTCGCCCACCATCCGGCAAGCCGCATCGATCTGGTCGCTTCGCCCGCAGGGGTACAATGGCTGCTGCGTCATGACATGCCGCAAAGCAAGGTGGCGATGCTGGCACATGCGGAGCATGCCATGCCTGCCATGCAGTCGGCTGCCGTATTGCTGCCGGCCGGCAAGGAGCTCGTAACACCCACGGACATATTGGCACTGGCGAAGAGCCAGGCCTCAGCTTATGCCGGATTGCCCGAAGCGAAGATTGTGGATAGTGAACTGGTAACGCGCTTTGGCGGCGAATACGGATTCATCTTCAAGCGCCTGCCGGTGGTCAAGGTGGTGTTCGATGCGCCCGGCCATCCCCGTTATTACATCGAACCGGCGACCGGTGCGCTGGCAGCCAGGTTGAATGATAGCGATGCGGTCGAGGGCTGGACCTTTGCCTATGTACACAAATGGGCGTGGCTGGATGCGCACAAGGATCTGCGCGATATCCTCGTCATGTTGTTCGCGCTGGGGAATATCGTCATTGCGTTGCTAGGCGTCTGGCTCTTTGCTCGCATGGACACGCGGCATTAATGCGAAAGCCGCTTGTTTTGCTGTTTTTCAGCCGGATTCTGCCGGCCTTGCTGCCGGTTGTTTTTCAGCCATTGCGTGGCTTCCTGCTCGGGGCGCGGTGTGGAGTAGAGAAAGCCCTGCATGGCATTGCAGCCGATGCCGCATAGAAATTCCGCCTGCTCCGGCGTCTCGACGCCTTCGGCAACCACCTCGAGATTCAATGCTCCGGCCAGCCGCACCAACGACTCAACCATGGTGCGGTTGGATTCTTCCTGCGGCAGGTTGTGCATGAAAAGCTTGTCCAGCTTGAGTTTGGTGAACGGCAGCTTCCACAGGCAGCTGAGCGCCGAATAGC
>DASTRT010000079.1:0-6830 GCA_035761085.1 Methylophilaceae bacterium | reverse complement strand
GCAGGTCGACCCCGGTGCCACCCAGCCTTTCGCCAAGTCGCGCAAGGTGTATATCGAAGGTTCGCGTCCCGACATTCGCGTGCCCTTCCGTGAAATTTCGCTATCCGATACGCCGTCCGCTTTCGGCGCCGACAAGAATCCTCCTGTAGTCGTATACGACACCTCCGGCCCTTACACCGACCCTGCCGCCAACATTGATATCCGCGACGGTCTCCCCGCACTGCGCGCCAAGTGGATAGAGGAGCGCAACGATACCGAGGAACTGCCGGGCCCGACTTCCGTTTATGGCCAACAGCGCCTACACGACCCCGAGCTGTCGAAGATGCGCTTCAACCTGCACCGCCAGCCGCGCCGCGCCAAGTCGGGCATGAATGTAAGCCAGATGCACTATGCGCGCCAGGGCATCATCACCCCGGAGATGGAATACATCGCCATCCGGGAAAACCAGCGCCGCGAGAACATGTCCGAACTGCTGCAGACGCAGCATCCGGGCCACAGCTTCGGCGCCAACATCCAGAAAATCATCACACCGGAATTCGTACGTGACGAAGTCGCCCGCGGCCGCGCCATCATTCCTGCAAACATCAATCACCCGGAATCCGAGCCCATGATCATCGGCCGCAACTTCCTGGTGAAAATCAATGCCAACATCGGCAACTCGGCCGTGACTTCCGGCATTGCCGAAGAAGTCGAAAAGATGGTGTGGGGCACACGCTGGGGCGCGGATACGGTCATGGACCTCTCCACCGGCAAGAACATCCATGAAACGCGTGAGTGGATTATCCGCAATTCGCCAGTGCCTATCGGCACGGTGCCCATCTATCAGGCGCTAGAGAAAGTCGACGGCAAGGCCGAGGAACTGACCTGGGAGATTTTCCGCGACACGCTCATTGAGCAAGCCGAACAGGGCGTGGACTATTTCACGATCCACGCCGGCGTGCGTTTGGCTTACATTCCGATGACCGCCAAGCGTATGACGGGTATCGTCAGCCGCGGCGGCTCCATCATGGCCAAGTGGTGCCTGGCGCATCACAAGGAAAGCTTCCTCTACACGCATTTCGAAGACATCTGCGAAATCATGAAGCAGTACGACGTAAGCTTCAGCCTCGGCGACGGCTTACGCCCCGGCTCTATCTACGACGCCAATGATGAAGCGCAGTTTGCCGAACTGAAGACCCTGGGTGAACTTACGCAGATCGCCTGGAAGCACGACGTACAGACCATGATCGAAGGTCCGGGCCACGTGCCCATGCACCTCATCAAGGAGAACATGGACCTGCAGCTCGAGCACTGTGGTGAAGCCCCGTTCTATACCCTTGGGCCACTGACCACTGACATCGCCCCTGGCTACGACCACATCACCTCTGGCATTGGTGCCGCCATGATCGGCTGGTATGGCTGTGCCATGCTGTGCTACGTCACGCCCAAGGAACATCTGGGCCTGCCGGACAAGGAAGACGTGCGCGAAGGCATCATCACCTACAAGATCGCCGCGCACGCGGCGGACCTGGCCAAGGGCCATCCGGGCGCGCAGATCCGTGACAATGCCTTGTCCAAGGCGCGCTTTGAGTTCCGCTGGGAAGACCAGTTCAACCTGGGCCTCGATCCGGAGAAGGCCAAGGAATTCCATGACGAAACCCTGCCACAGGAAGGTGCCAAGCAGGCCCACTTCTGCTCCATGTGCGGTCCGCACTTCTGCTCCATGAAGATCACCCAGGACGTGCGCGACTACGCCGCTTCGCAAGGAGTTTCCGAGCAGGAGGCGCTGGCCAAGGGTATGCAGGAAAAGGCGGTCGAGTTCGTGAAGAAGGGTGCCGAGGTCTATCACAAGGTTTAGACCGGTTAATTCTCCATGGCAACAATCAAGCTGACCCGCAAGCCGGATGCGGAGGAACCATCCTCGCGTCAACCCGTGCGGCGCGTCGATCCTTCCAAACGCATCCGCACGGCGGCCAATAAGCCTGCGGTCAAGACGGTGAAGCCCGCTGAGGCTGAGCGCACCGAGGCTTCCCGCTCACGGCAGCGCGAAACCCAGCCGGAACAGGGCTCCTCTCAAAGGAGCGGCCGCGAAACATCGCGTGGCTCAGGTCAAACACTGGATTCCGGCTTGGCTGTTCCTCGAAACTCGGCTTCGCATCGTTTTCGGGGGAATGACGGCCCGAAAGAGGCCAGCAAGAGAAAAACTCATCGGCGGCCGGCAGGCGACCAGCCAAAATTCGCTGACCGCGACACCCCACGCCGCGGCGGCAAGCTGCGCGACGGGTTCGAGCCGGGCGACTTCAATCGTGACCGCGCGAGCAACCCGAAATTCAGCCCCAAGCCGATAGCGAGCAATCCGGATCTGCCGCGCTTGTCCAAGCGCATGGCCGAGCTGGGCCTGTGCTCCCGGCGCGAAGCTGACGAATGGATCGTCAATGGCTGGGTCAAGGTGAACGGCGTCGTTATTGATACGCTGGGTACGCGAGTCTCACCTGATGCCCGCATCGAAGTGAGCGGTAGCGCACAACGGGCACAATCCGAAAGCGTTACCATCCTGCTGCACAAACCTGTCGGCTATGTCTCGGGGCAAGCGGAGGACGGCTACGAGCCGGCCGTGGTGCTGATCAATCCGGAGAGCCAGTGGCAGGAAACCTTGCGCGATCCTACGCAGCCCAAGTTCAAGCGCGGACATCTGAAAGGCCTGGCACCTGCGGGACGGCTGGATATCGATTCCACCGGATTGTTGGTGCTGACGCAGGACGGCCGTGTTGCCCGCCAGCTGATCGGTGAAGATTCCCAGATCGAAAAGGAATACCTGGTGCGCGTGGAAGGCAGCCTGTCGGATGAGGGGTTGCGCAAGCTCAATCACGGTCTGGAACTGGATGGCGTGAAGCTCAAGCCGGCCAAGGTGTCATGGCAGAACGAGGATCAGCTGCGTTTCGTGCTGCGCGAAGGGCGCAAGCGGCAGATTCGCCGCATGTGCGAGCTGGTCGGCTTGAAGGTGACCGGGCTCAAGCGCGTGCGTATCGGCAGTGTGGTATTGGGCAAGCTGCCGTTGGGACAGTGGCGTTATCTGCGACCGGGAGAGCGTTTTTAAGCAGCACGCATAGGCTGGCGTGGTGCCAAGCAATAACAACCTGAAAGGTGGGGCACAGTTTCATGGAGTGGTTGATTTTGTTGAAGGCGTTCATCCTCGGATTGGTAGAGGGCGCCACGGAGTTTCTTCCGGTAAGCAGCACAGGGCATTTGATCATCGCGGGCGACATGCTCAATTTCAATGATGACAAGGGCAAGGTATTTGAGATTGTTATCCAGCTGGGCGCCATTCTTGCGGTGCTGTGGGAGTACCGCGTCAAGGTGACGGACACGGCCCGCAACCTGGCAGTGGAAAAAACGGCGCAGCACTTCGTGCTGAACCTGGCGCTGGCCTTCCTGCCGGCCGCTGTGCTTGGCCTGCTGTTTCATGATCAGATCAAGACCTATCTGTTCAACCCGCTATCCGTGGCGATGGCCCTTGTCGGAGGCGGCTTCGTCATTCTGGCCATTGAATACTGGAACCCCCGGGCTCGTACCGGCCAGGTGGATGAAATTACCCCTTGGCAGGCACTCAAGGTCGGGCTGGCGCAGTCGCTGGCGCTGATTCCCGGGGTTTCGCGTGCCGGTGCGACTATCCTCGGCGGCATGGTTTTTGGACTGTCGCGCAAGACTGCGACGGAGTTTTCCTTCTTCGTCGCCATTCCCATCATGTTCGCCGCTACCGGCTATGATCTGCTGAAGAACTGGAATCTGCTGCACTGGGCGGATTTTCCGATGTTTGCCGTCGGCTTCATTACCGCCTTCTTCTCCGCGCTTGTCGCGGTCAAGACGCTGCTGCGCTACGTGGCACATCACGATTTCAGGGTGTTTGCCTGGTATCGCATCGTCTTCGGCCTGCTGGTACTCGCCTACTTCTGGTAAACGCATGAGCGCATACAAGGAACTGGTCCGGGTCCTCGAAGGCTTTGCCGAGATGTCCAGGACCCGTTCCCTGACGCTGGGTGAAGCGCTCGATACCCTCGATGAAGCGGCTTATGGCTTCATCGCCCTGATCATCGCGCTGCCCTTTCTGCAACCAGTGCCTCTGGGGCCGTTTACCGTGGTGGGAGGCCTGGCTTTCGCCACGCTGGGCTGGCAGATGTGGCACGGCCATGAGTCGCCAGTGCTGCCGAAGAAGCTGCGTGACTTCGCCATGAGCGAGAAGAGCTGGCGCATCCTGGTCAATGTCTGCCTCAAGATCGTCTCTTTCGGCCGCAAGTTCACCAAGCCACGTTACGATTTCCTTGTTTCGGATGAAAACGGTTCTAAAGTGGGCAGCCTGATGCTGATGACGGCCGGGCTGCTCATGGCCATTCCATTCGGCGTGCTGCCTTTCAACAACGTGCTGCCGGCGCTCGCTATTGTTTTCTACTGTTTCGGCCAGCTGGAGGAAGACGGGCTCATGGTGCTGATCGGCTACTTCTGGCTGCTGGTGACCATCATCTATTTCGGGCTGTTTTTCTTCGCCCTGTGGTATTTTGGCTCGGCGGCGGTCGTACGCTGGCTTACTTGAGGCACTGTTTGAGCTGAAAACTGTCCCAGCCAATAGCTGCTAAACTGGAGGCTTATGAACAAGATCCTCAAATACTCCCTGTTTACCCTCGGCGGCCTGGTGCTGCTGGTATTGATCGTCATCGGCATTGTCGCCGCCACTTTCAACCCCAACGACTACAAACCGCTCATCGTCAAGATGGTGCAGGAAAAGAAGCAGCGCACGCTCAACATCGAAGGCGATATCAAACTGGCCTTCTGGCCCAAACTGGGTGCCGACCTGGGAAAAATCAGCCTGTCCGAACACCAGAGCGACAAGGAATTCGCTTCCGTGCAGGGCCTCAAGGTCTCGCTGGCACTGCTGCCGCTGCTGCACAAGCAGCTGGTGGTGGACACTATCTATATCGATGGCGCCCGCGCCAACATCGTGCGTTACAAGGATGGCACCACCAATTTCGACGATCTCATCAGCAAGGACGAGGAAGAGTCGCAGCAGATCAAGTTCGATATCGACGGCGTGGTAATCTCCAGTTCCGCCGTTACCTATACCGATATGCAGGCCGGCAAGAATTACCAGGTCAGCAATCTGGACCTCAAGGCCGGCCATATCGCACTGGCGCAGCCGTTCGACATGGAAACCACTTTCAAGCTGCAGGCTAGCGAGCCCAAGACCGAGGCGCAGGTCGCCCTCAACGGCAATTTCATGGTGGACCCGGATAACAAGCATTATGTTACCAAGGGGCTGGATGCCAGTGTTCAGGGCAAGGTAGCCGGCGGCAAGGATGTCAGCATCAAGCTTGCCGGGGATATCGACGCCAAACCGGAAAACACCGAGTTGCTGGTGGACGGCCTCAAGCTGGCGCTTTCGGGAAATTTCAGCGGCGCCAAACTGTCAGCAAATCTCGAAGCGCCCAAACTCAGCGTACTCAAGGACGAAGTCAGCGGCAAGACCGCCAGCGTCAACCTGAACTGGGAAAAAGGCCAGGACAATCTCAAGGCCAACCTGCAGATTGCCGACATCAAGGGTTCTCCCAAGTCGGTGCAGAGCAGCGGCATCAAGGGGGATATGACCCTGAACCAGGGCAGTGGCCGCAGTGTGGTCAGTCAGTTTTCCTCACCGCTGGCTGCCAATCTAGAAGCCATGGTATTCGATCTTCCCAGGCTGGCGGGCAATATCAATGTCAAGGACGCCGCCCTGCCAGGCGGGCAGATGCAGGGCAAGTTCGATCTCAAACTGCATGCTGACACAAAGCAGGAGCGGGTCAGCAGCGAATTCCACTTCAATGCGGAGCAGAGCAATCTCAAGGGCAACGTGCAGGTTGCCGGCTTTGCCAAGCCCGACATCAAGTTCAATGTAAGCGCCGATCAGCTCGACCTCAATAAATGGCTGGGGACTTCGACTGCGGCGCCAGCCAAGGAAAAGAAAACAGCCGAAGCTGCCAAGCCGACCGATCTTTCTGCCTTGAACGATCTCAAGCTGCAGGGCAAGGTCAATATCGGCCGCATCGTGTATCAGAAATACCACCTTGCCGACCTCAACATGGCGATAGATGCCGACGGCAAGCAGCTCAAGGTGAATCCGTTCGCCGTCAGGTTGGATGACAGCAGCATCAAGGGGTCGTTGGGCGTGAGCCGCTATGCCAACCCCATCTATGCTTTTGACATGGATATCGACAAGCTGGATGCCGACCGCTACATCACCGAGCCCGAGGGCAAGAAGGCGGAAACGGCGGCAAAGTCCGACCCCAATGCGCCCATCGACCTCAGCGCCCTGCGCCAGCTTAATGCCAATGGCGAGCTGCGCATCGGTTGGCTCAAGCTGGCCAACGTCAAGAGCACCAACGTCCGCATCAAACTCAAGTCGGATGGCGGCGTGGCCGAGCTGTCGCCATTCTCCGCAAATCTCTATGATGGCTCCATGTCAGGCGCACTCAAGGTGGATGCCCGCACTACGCCCAGCATTGCACTGAAGCAGGACATGAAGGGCATCAATATCGGGCCGCTGCTGGTGGATGCCATCAACAACGACATGCTGGCGGGCAAGGGTAACCTGAACGTGGATGTGACGACACAGGGTAATACGGTAGGCGAATTCAAAAAAAAACTTGATGGCACTGCCGCTCTCAAGCTGAGCGACGGCGCGGTCAAGGGCATCGATATCGCCGGCACTTTGCGCGGCTTCAAGGACAAGCTCAATGCCCTGAAGGGCGAGAGCACGGTGGCGGGCGACAAGGCCAAGCAGACCGATTTCAGCGAGATGTCCGCCAGCTTCAACATCAAGAAGG
>DASTRT010000078.1:0-3982 GCA_035761085.1 Methylophilaceae bacterium | reverse complement strand
ATGGAAGTACTCGAGCAAACAGCCTGAGGCGCACATTGAATTCGGCGCAACCCAGACCGCTGAAGGTGCTACGGAATATTTCGTGCGCGATAACGGTGCCGGCTTCGATATGGCTTATGCGGGGAAACTGTTCGGTGCTTTCCAGCGGTTGCATCCCGCTGCCGAATTCGCCGGTACTGGTGTGGGGCTGGCAACGGTGCAGCGCGTCATTCACCGGCACGGCGGGCGGGTGCGCGGTGAAGGCAAGCCGGGCGAGGGCGCGACCTTCTATTTCACACTACCTCAATAACAACAATGGGAGAGTTGTCATGAGCGAGAAAATCATACTGCTGGTGGAAGATAATCCGGACGACGAAGAACTGACGCTGCGCGCACTCCAGAAGAACAACATCATGAACGAGGTAAGGGTGGCGCGCGATGGACAGCAGGCGCTCGATTATTTTTTCGGTCCGGATGCGGAGAATAATCCCGAGCCTTCCGTGGTGCTGCTAGATCTCAAATTACCCAAGGTGGACGGGCTGGAAGTGTTGCGGCGCATCCGCGCGGATGAGAGGACCAAAACCCAGCCTGTGGTGATTCTGACCTCTTCCAAGGAAGAGCCGGATTTGCTGGCAGGCTACCGGTTAGGGGTAAACAGCTATATCCGCAAGCCCGTCGATTTCATTCAGTTCATGGAGGCAGTCAAACAGCTCGGTCTTTACTGGCTGGTGCTTAACGAATGCCCGCCGCCTCAGAGAAAGAAATCGCCATGAAGACATTACGCGCGTTGCTGGTAGAAGATTCCGAAGACGATGCCTTGCTGCTCCTGCATGAGCTGCAGCGAGGCGGTTATCAGGTAACGCATTCACGCGTCGATACGCCTGACGACATGCGTTCTGAGCTGAATGGCAATGCCTGGGACATCATTTATACCGATTTCAGCATGACGCAAATCAGCGCATTCGATGCGTTGGCGCTGGTGCACAGCATGGATGTGGATATTCCCTTCATCATCGTTTCCGGCACCATAGGGGAGGATCGCGCCGTCACGGCCATGAAGGCCGGTGCGCACGACTACATCCTCAAGGGCAACCTCAAGCGCCTCATTCCCGCTACTGAGCGCGAGTTGCGCGAAGCCATGGGGCGCAAGGAGCACCGCAAGGCGCAGGAGACTATCTACCGCCTGGCATACATGGACCAGGTGACGGGGCTGCCTAACCGCGCACGCTTCCAGGAGCTGATTGAAAATGCGGTGCAGGAAGCGAAAGAGGCATCGCGATGCATCGCCCTGCTGCTCATGGATATCGACCGTTTCAAGGAGGTCAACGATACCTTGGGGCACGACCGCGGCGATGTGCTGCTGAAGCAGGTAGGCCTGCGGTTGAATGGCGTGTTGAACGATGGGGGAATCATCGCCCGCATCGGCGGTGACGAATTCGGCATTCTGCTGTCACGCCTGGATGGAGTCGACGAGATACATGAAATCATCAGGAAGCTGCAGGATTTTCTCGCCCCGGCATTCATGATCGATGGCGTGCCGGTGTCGGTCGAGGCCAGCATAGGGGTAGCGATGATGCCCGAGCATGCGGAAGACCCGCGCATGCTGCTGCAGCTGGCGGATATCGCCATGTATCGTGCCAAGCAGATGGCCAGCAGCTACGCGATCTACGAGCCTCAATTCAATCTGTACAGCCCATCGCAGCTGGGGCTCATGGCGGAGCTGCGCGAAGCCATCGGCAAGAACCAGCTGCGGCTGCATTACCAGCCCAAACTGGAGCTGGCGACAGGCCGCGTGGTTGGCCTGGAGGCTCTGGTGCGCTGGGAGCATCCGCGGCTGGGCCTGCTTTATCCGGACAAGTTCATCCTGACCGCCGAGCAGACCGGGTTGATCCATCCGCTTACGCGCTGGGTATTACTGGAGGCGTTGCGCTATTGCCTCGAACAGTCCGGGCAGGGCATTGAGCTCCGCATGAATGTGAACCTGTCGGCGCGCTCCCTGCATGATCCGCATCTCATCCCCATGGTAACGGATGCGCTGAAGACTACCGGTGCCAGACCTGAGCAACTGGTACTGGAAGTGACCGAAAGCGCCATCGTGCTGGACCCCAATCGCGCGGAAGAAACGCTCGTCGCTCTCAGCAAGCTGGGCGTAGGACTTTCCATCGATGATTTTGGCACCGGCTACACATCGCTCGCCAGCATCAAGCGCCTGCCTATCCAGGAAATCAAGATAGACCGCAGTTTCGTCTTCAACATGCTTACCGACAACAAGGATGCAATGATCGTACGCTCGGTAATTGAACTCGGGCACAACCTTGGTCTGACTGTGGTGGCGGAAGGCATAGAAACGCAGGAGGTGATGGATCATCTGAACAAGCTGGCGTGCAACGAAGTTCAGGGATACCACATCTGCCGGCCAATCACGCCGGAACAGTTGCTGAACTGGTATTCCTCGGCGCCATGGGGAATCGGCAACGACCCGAATGCCTGAATGGGCTTCGGTCACGGCTAGCTGAAGCATTTCACATAGATGGCAAGGCTAGGAACCGGAAATAATGCAGTGCCGAGACAAGGGGGCTAGCGTCTGCCCTTGGCTTCGACGTGACGCTTGAAGTTGTCGAGTATGCTTTGCCATCCCTGTTGCTGCATCTCGATGGAATATTCGTCATCGGCATCGAATGTCTCGGTCACCCTCACGCCTTCATTCGTTTCTGCAAACCTTACTGATACGACCCTGCCGTCAGCCATGGCGTATTCGATCAGCTGCTTGTCGATGACGCTGGTATAGCTGCCTTCGAAATCGAAGCCCACCGTGCCGTTTTTGGCTTCCATGCGTGCGTAGAAGCTGCCGCCGGGGCGCAAATCCACACGGCTGATGGTGGTATGCCAGTCGTCGGAAGCCGCATTCCACTGCATGATGTCATCAGGCGTGTTCCAGGCTCTCCAGACCGTTTCCAGATCGGATTTCACAAGAGTTTCTACGGTAATCTTCATAAAGGCTTTTTCCCGGCTTTGAATGACTAAGGATAGAAACCCCGATCATAGCGCTTTCCAGGCGCCATGGCTTCCTGCGGCCCTGGCAGCTTGAATAGTAGCCTCACCCCGTCCGCTTCAATATCATGCACTCATGTATCGTTGGCGCGGGCCTGCTGGGCTTTCTCATCAACCCGCCGTTGTCTCTCTACTACATGCAGGGCCTTAATCTCACGCCGCTGCATGGGCACACGGCGCTGTTTGGCGTCTATGGCATGCTGGGCATCGGCCTGGCGCTCATGGCGCTGCTGACCTTGCTGCCATTGGGCACCATGCAGCTGCTGGCGGCCCTGCGGCATGGCTACTGGTATGCGCGCTCGGCGGAATTCATGCAGCAGCCGATTGTGGATACCCTGGTCTGGCTGCGGGTGCCTGGTGATGTCGTGTTCAGCATAGGGGCGCTTTCGCTGACCTGGTTTTTCATCCGGCTGTGGCTATGGCCCAAACGGGAAACAGTGAGCGAGTAGCCCATAGTGGTAAGACGCCTCGGCTTTCCCCGCCGGGGTTGAGATTTCTGCTCGGGGCGCTGTATATTGATGTCATAACACGAGGGCAGCCCTCATGATTTTTGACATTTACAAGCGTTTCGAGCTGGAAATCGTCAGGGTAAACGGCCGCTGGGTGGTATATCGTCTGGGCAATGGCACCAAACGGGCTGACTGGACCATCGTCGTGCCCCATGAGCTGAAGGAAGATGAGCTGGTCAGCTTCCTGGATGATTTCTACCACGAATACGCCCGACCCGGGGATAGCATTACCTGCCGTTGATCTCCCAGCCGGTTTTGTCGCTCATTCGTTGCCGGCTGTCCCGGTGCTCTCGTTGTCGTGTTGCTACCTGGTTCCGGAGGGCGATTGAAGGCGATTCCCGATTCAAAGACACGCAGCCCGCAACATGCCTGGCATGCGCTGGCCAATCAACAGGTAGCCGACCTTCTGGGCAGCGATCCGCATATCGGTCTCACCGGGCAGG
>DASTRT010000077.1:0-4695 GCA_035761085.1 Methylophilaceae bacterium | reverse complement strand
TTTTCGGGTTGAACCATGCTTCAACATACCGTCCGGCACAAGCCGCTGCCGTGCTGTATCCAACAAAAGACTAGTGGCTTGCCGGCTGATGCATGGCTACCTGCATGTTGGTGGGGGTGTTTGCCCGTTTGAGAATCTCTGCGACTACCACCCGGCCGCCGTTGATCGAAAGGTGATGGCTGTCGAAATAGAGCGCAGTGCCGTCTTTCACCGCGTAACAGGCGCGGTTGTCGCAGAACAGCGGGGCAGGGTCGATTACCGTCACCTCATGCGGAATCTGGGCCAGGTGCGCACGCACGAAGGCGCTGCGGCGGTTCCACCACTCGCGGCTGACACCGCGGATCTGCTGCGGCGACAGTTTGTTTCGGTAAATCAGGGCGCCGATCTTCCTGGGTAATTCCGGCGCCTGCAGCACGACAATGACGTGCTTGCCGCTTTGTATGAAGTGCCGCAACATATTCACATAGGCCCGCCAGCGGCGTTCACGCTCGCCCGCGTCCACGCTATTGGGCAGCAGCGGGTAGGCCAGCCCGTGCTCACCGAACAGTTCCGAGTTGATGCGATACGACACCACCACGTTACGGATGTGCGGGTTGCGTGCGATGTAGTCCACCGCCTCCTGCGTCCATTTCGAGCAATTGGGATGCTCTGCGATTGTGATGCCCCAGGAGGGCGGACAGTCGCTGAAGGAAAAATGCCGCAGGCCTTCGTGGTTCAGCGCCAGTTGCTGTGACAGGGCATAGCCCAGCTCTACCGCATGGCTGTCGCCGAATACTGCCCAATCCACTCTTTCGCCGCCATAGGCGCATGCCTGTTCCGGCTTGAGGTAATGCGATCCGTTGGTGTGGCATTGCCGACGCATCGGGCTGAACAGCGCGGTCTGCAGCACATGCTGCTGCAGCGCCGTGGTCCTGGCAGTTTCAAAGCCGTGGCTGCTCATGCCCGCCAGGCCAAAGACGATGAAGGCCACGGAGCCCATCGCGGCCAGGGTGAAAATTCGCTGACGGCTCACCACATCCTTACGGCGGAACGGACGCTCGATGAACCGCCAGCTCAAATAGGCCAGACCGATCGAGACAACGGCCAGCAGCGCCATTATGGCGGCGCCGGGTTCATACCTGCTGCCGTGGCGGGCAAAGGCGAATAGCGGCTGGTGCCACAGATAGGCGCTGTAGCTGATGAGGCCGATGCCGACCAGCAGCCGGTTGCCCAGCAGTTTGCCCGTCAGGGTGTTCTGGTTGGCGAAGGTGATGATGAGGAGCGCGCCCAGGGTAGGCACCAGCGCATACAGGCCGGGGAAAGGCGTGTGGCTGGTAAAGGCGAAGACGGCATAAACGATCAGCAGCAGCCCGGCCAGGCTCAGTGTTTCATGCAACGCCGGACTCCAGTCGGGTTTTTCCTTGCGCGAAAAATGGAAGGCGGCAAAGGCGCCCAGCAGCAACTCCCAGCCGCGTGTGGGCAGCAGGAAGAAGGCGGCATCCGGCTTGTTGGCCGCACCCCATTGCGCAATCGCCAGGCTGAGCAGGGCGGCAATCACCAGCAGGCCCACCATCCAGCGCTTGCCCCAGCGCCAGGCAAAAATCAGGAACAGCGGAAGGAACAGGTAAAACTGCTCTTCGACGCCCAGGCTCCAGGTATGCAGCAGGGGCTTCAATTCTGCCGCGGTATCGAAGTAGCCGCTCTGCAGCCAGAACAGGATATTGGAGGAGAACAGCGAAACCGCTGTCAGCCCCTGGGAAAATTCGCGCATATCGTCCGGCATGAGCCATAGCCAGGCAAAGGGGATGCTCACCGCCAGCACGAAAAACAGCATGGGCAGGATGCGCCGCGCGCGCCGTTCGTAGAAATCCACCAGCGAGAAGGTGCCTGCCTGCTGTTCCGCGAGGATGATGGAGGTGATCAGGTAGCCGCTGATGACAAAGAAGATATCGACGCCGACGAAACCGCCGCTGAAGGTCTGATAACCCGCATGAAAGAGGATGACCGGCAGCACGGCCAACGCCCTCAGACCATCGAGTTCACGTCGGTATTCCATTGATTCTATTCATTGATTGTATAGGGAGGTAAGTCCGCGGCCCTCAGTGTAAGCAAGCGCTAACATAGCCGCTCTGCCGACATAAGAATGTACGCGGACGTACATTGGTTGCATGTCACACCCATGCCAACTGGGTTACACTGCCGCTTGAATTTCCTGCTGTCCCAAAACAAGAATCCGGGGGGTAGTCATGGTAAACACGAAGAACGTCACCTACGCGCTGGCAGCGGTGTTCCTGCTGTCCGGTATCGCCAAACTGGCGGGGCTGGAATTCGAAGTCGAGGCGTTCCAGCGCTGGGGATATCCGGAGTGGTTCATGATTCTTAGCGGAGTCATCGAAGTGGCCGGTGCGCTGGGCCTGCTGATTCCGCGTCTCAACATGCTGGTTGCAGCCTGTCTGGCACTCTTCATGACTGGGGCAGTGGGCACTCACATTATCCACTACGAATTGCCCATGGCATGTATCGCCAGCGGCATCATGCTGGCGGCAGGATGGCTTGCCTGGGAGGGACTCAAGAACTAGCAGGCACGCGGCAAAAAGCATTGATGTCAGTCCTCGATTGGCCTTAATATGCACGCTCTGTATACATTGAAGCGGCAATCTTGGAAGAAACTTTTGCCCGACTTTCCGAAGTCATCATCACGCCGCAAATCGTAGAACGCAAACCCCGCAGTTATACCGTCGAGTCGGACGCGGCATTCGAGGAAATCGATGCCATGATCAAGAGCGGCGACAAAGCCGTTCTGCAGGCCATTTGCGATCATGCGTTGAAGCTCTGCAAGGCGGAATCGGCGGGCTTCAGCCTGTGCGGCTTCATCAATGACGAGCCGATGCTCAACTGGCACGTCACGTCGGGTGTCATCACTGCCTTGGGCAATCGCTACTCGCCGCGCTACGGTTCGCCCTCCGGCACTGTCATCGAGCTCTTTTCCTACCAGATTTTTCGTCATCCTGAATGGCACTACCCGTGGGCCTGGGAGAACGGCTACATCTTCCCCGAGATGATCTGCATGCCGATCTACCAGGACAACCACCAGCCCATCGGCACCTTCTGGCTCATCCATAAGGAAGGCGACCATTTCGACCACGAGGACGTGCGCATCATCAGCGTGCTGGTGGCTTTTATCCGCAAGGCATACAAGAACAAGGCGCTGCGCGAACTCTTCGTGTTCTCCTGATTCTTCCCGCACCCCCCAGACCGAGCGATAGCGAACAGTAATTTTTGCTCATCGCGCTACGCTGAAGCTTCCATACGCCGGGAGGGGCGCGAGATGAGAAGGGCATCGTTTGCGGTAACAACGGGGTTCCTGCTATTGGCCATCCAGGCGCACGCTGCCGAGGTGACGCTTTACGACGGCAACGGCACGCCGGCTGACGAGGGCTGGACGCGTATTTCAGGCGCCGGCCATCGCGGCGGCTCGGTCACCGAAACGCAGATCCCGGGTCATTCGCTGGAAATCGAAACCGATCGCATGCGCTACCATTCCTATGCGCTCGACACCGGCTATGCGGAATTCCTCGTCGGCGCCCGCATGCGCATTACCGACGCGCAATATAACTATGCCGATGCCGGCCTCATGTTCTCCGTGCTGGGCAAATCAGGCGAGCCGGATCGCTTCAGCGGCGTCTACCTCACGCCGGACCATGTCGGCTTCATGGACCTCAAGGACATGGCGCCCATCGCCGCCGAGCAGTACCACGATTTCGCCATCCTTTACCGCGACCACGCTTTGAGCTTTTACGTCGATGACTCCTTCCAGAGCATCATGGATGGTACCGCCGTGCCCGAGCTGTACCGGACGGATCCCATTCCCTCACGATGGGGCAATACCTCGGGCGTGGTGCAGATCGGCGACCAGACCAATGATTTCAACGTGAATTCGCGCTACATCCTCGAGAATGTACGTTTCCTCGGCATCACACCGGTGCCGGAGCCTGAAACTTCGATCATGTTTGGCGCCGGGTTGGCTTTTCTGGCTTGGGCCGCTCGGCGCCGCAACCTTCCGCCCTAGTATTTATTTCCACCAGCCCTTGGAGAATCGACATTTGCTTGCGCAACTGTTGAGTTTGAGCTGTCATTGAATTTATGATGCACAAGATTCTTGCTCAGGAAATGGCTGCTGTGGACGAACCTCTTGTCAGTCTCTCTGAAGTCATCATCACGTTGCGCATACTCAGGCGCAAGTCGCGCGGCTACACCGAGCAATTCGATGAAGTCTTCGAGCAGCTTGAAAAGCGTGTGGAGCGCTATGACAAGTCGGTGCTGCAGGGTATCTGTGATGCGGCCCGCGAATTCTGCAACACGGAGTCCGCCGGCCTGAGCCTGTTCGGCTACGTCGATGACCAGCCGGTCTTCAACTGGGAAGTCGCTTCAGGCAAGGCCGCGGCCATGGTCGGCAAGATGTATTCGCCGCGCGACAATACTCCCTGCGGAACCGTAATGGAAATGTATTCCTACCAGGTCTTCCGTCATCCCGAGCGGCATTACCGCTGGGCGCGGGACAATGGTTTCGTAATTCCTGAGATGATCACCATGCCCATCTACAAGGAAGACATGCAGCCTTTCGGTACCTTCTGGCTCATGCATGCAGAGGGCAACCATTTCGAGAGTGAAGATATCCGCATCATTAGCATGCTGCTTTCGCTGATCAACAAGGCC
>DASTRT010000076.1:0-2630 GCA_035761085.1 Methylophilaceae bacterium | reverse complement strand
GGCTGCTCGGTTTTTACCTCGCCGACATGTATCAGCGTGCCAGGCGCAAGGCCTATCTTTTTGGAGCGGTGCTTCCGCGGTTTTCTGACAAGATCTGAATTCATTGGTAACCCGGTTTTCAAATGGCCATATGGCAGATGGAAAGGTAGCCGATGGCGGTATTCCCTGCTAGTTCAGCAGTATTGTCGTCCAGGCGCATATCCACTTCCGCCGAGATGACTGGCTGGCTAAGATTAACGAATTTCATCCACGCTTTCCATGCGCTTGCTCACTCAGCCCGCAGCGCTTCTATCGGGTCCAGGCGCGAGGCATTGCGCGCGGGCCACACACCGGCGATCAATCCGATCAGGCCGGATAGCACAACAGCACCGGCGGCGAAATTCCACGGGGTATGCACCGGGAAGTTGGGAATGGCGAGCCTTACCAGTTGCGCGATGCCAATTCCCAAGACCAGTCCGAACAAGCCGCCCAGCGCCGCCAGCATCACGGATTCGCCGAGGAAGAGATTGAGGATGGTGCTGCGTTTTGCGCCCAGCGCGACCAGCAGGCCAATTTCGTTGGTGCGTTCCGTGACTGCAATCGTCATGATGGTGACTATGCCTACCGCACCGACCAGCAGTGAAATTCCGCCCAGCGCGCCAACTGCCATGGTGAGGATGTCCAGGATATTCGACAGCGTTTTCAGCATGTCTTCCTGCGTGACGATGGTGAAATCCTCGCGCCCATGCCGCAGCGTCAGCCGGTCCTTGACTGCTTTTGCCACGGCGGCGGAAGAGGCGCCTTCGGCGTAGGTCACATGGATTTCCATCAAGCCGTCGCGGTTATAGAGCTCCAATCCGCGAGCGGCCGGAATGTAAGCCGTATCGTCAAGGTCAACGCCGAGGAATTGGCCCTTGGGCGCCATGACACCAATCACGCGGAAATGCAGGCCGCCAATGCGCACGCGCGAACCCAGGGGATTGGCTGAGCCGAATAATTCGTTACGCAGCTTGGACCCCAGCACCACAAAGGCGCGCGAGCTGCCGCCTTCCTCGCGCGGCAAGAACTGGCCGATCTGCACGTGCGCGCTGAATACACGCAAAAAGTCCGCATCTACGCCATAAACCGTAGTGCGGCGAACGCGGCCATTGGCTTCTACTTCCGAATTCCCCCATACGGTCGGCGTCGAGCCGGTTACATTCGGCAAATGTTTGAGTGAAGCCGCATCCTCCATGGTCAGCAGCCGTGCCGTAGTCGGGAAGCCAGTCGGCGGCTGCCCTCCGGTCTTGACTCTGCCCGGTGAAACGCCAATGACGTTGGTCCCAAACTGCGTGAATTCTTCCAGCACAAAGCGGTGAACGCCTTCACCGATGGAGGTGAGCAGGATGACCGCGGCAATGCCGACGGCGATGCCCAGCAGCGTCAAAAAGCTGCGCAGGCGGTAGGAGGTAATGGCTTGTAATGCGAAACGGGCGGAGTCGGCGAGCTGCATGGTTAGTCATGCAAAAAGTTTGTAGGAAATGAATAAAGCAATAAAGAGTGCAGAGATTATTGCCCCACGTTTTTTAAAGAGCAGTGGTGAATTAATAATTACAAATACGAGAATCAAAAGCTTATTTCTATTTTGAGACAGGAGTGCTGAATAACTTTTCCTCACGGACTCCCTTTCCTTTTCTAAGAGGGACGAAGGAAGGGTCCAGTAGAAAGCCACGAATAAGAACCAAATCACCCCAAAAAAAGCTGCAAGAAACAATGTTTTCTCAATCATTCCGGTTCTTATCTCTTTGACAGTGCCTGTATGGGGTCGAGCTGCGCAGCGCGGCGAGCAGGCATGACGCCGAAAATCACGCCTGAAAAAATGGCGGCGCTAAGGCCGGCCAGCACTGCCCATAGCGGCGGGTAGGCGGGGAAAGTCGGGTAGAGCTGGCGCAACACCCAGGCGCCGACATAGCCGAGCCCCAGGCCGGCAACTGCACCGACGCAGGAGAGCAGTATCGCCTCGGTGAGAAAGAGGTTGCGCACCATGCCTGCGGTAGCTCCCAGCGCCTTGAGCAATCCGATCTCGGCCGTCCGCTGGGTGACCGATACCAGCATCACATTCATGACCAGGATGCCGGCGACAGCAAGGCTGATGGCACCGATACCGGCTACGCCCATGGTCAGCACGCCGAGAATCTTGTCGAAAGTGGCAAGTACCGCATCCTGCGTAATGATGGTGACATCCTCCTCGCCCTCGTGCCGCTGCGTAATCATCTTGAGCGAGCTGGCTTTCACTTCCTCCAGATATTCGCGGCTACGCGCTTCGATGAGGATGCGGAACAGCGTATTGGTATCGAGCATGGCCAGCGCGGTGGAAACCGGCACGATAACCAGCTCGTCTGTATCCATGCCCATTCCCTGACCGCCTGCTGCCAGGATACCCACCACGCGCAGTCGCCGATCACCGATTTTAACCGTCTGTCCTAGCGGATTCTGGTTGCCGAAAATTTCGCGTCGAATGGTGGCCCCGAGCACGACCTCACCCGGGCCCCGGCCCTCCTTGTCCGTAGTGAGAAAGTGACCGGTGGCGGTTTTCATCTGGCGCACGTCATCGAAGTCCGCCGTCGTGCCCACCATCATCGCTTCACGCAGTTTTCCTCCCGCGCTGATTT
>DASTRT010000075.1:0-2892 GCA_035761085.1 Methylophilaceae bacterium | reverse complement strand
CCGCATGCAATTGGTCGCCGGTCAGATGCCGGTTTCCGAGAACCTGCCCTACCAATGGTACGACACGCCCAATGTGCATCTGTGCACCATCGACGACTTTGACGAGTTTTGCGAGAAACACAATATCCAGGTAGAGGAAAGGCTGGTGCTGACCAACGACAGGCCTGTCAGCTTCCTGCCCAACCTGTTGGGGAGCCTCGCCATGTACCGCCTGAGAAGCCGGTGATTCCAGGCATCGTCGCAGCAAAGCCCGAATTCCCAAGGACCAGGCATGGCCGATAACAAGCTGCGCCAGGCCTTGTTCAACCGGCGCATGCTGATTTGCGTGTTTACCGGTTTCACCTCCGGCTTGCCGCTCTACATCCTGATCAGTCTGCTTCCAGCCTGGCTGAGATCGGAAGGTGTGGATCTCAAGTCCATCGGCCTGTTTGCCCTGATCCAGCTGCCTTTCACCTGGAAATTCCTGTGGGCGCCGCTATTCGACCATTATGCGCCGCCGCTGGGCCGGCGACGCGGCTGGCTTTTCATTACCCAGGTGGGATTGCTCCTGTCGATCCCCGCATTCGGCTGGCTGCACCCCCAGCTGGACTTGTGGACCATCGCCTTTCTTGCCGGTGTCGTCTCGCTGTTCAGCGCATCGCAGGATGTGGTCATCGACGCCTACCGCCGCGAACTGCTGCCGGATATGGAATTGGGTCTGGGCAATGCCATCCACGTCAACGCCTACAAGATTGCCGGGCTGGTACCCGGCTCGCTGTCGCTGATCCTGGCCGATCACCTGCCCTGGAGCCAGGTATTCCTGATCACCGGATTGTTCATGCTGCCGGGACTGCTGATGACGCTGCTGGTCGCCGAACCTCAGTTGAAGCGGGTGGCGGGCAAAACCCTGCGCGAGGCGGTCACCGAACCGTTCCAGGAATTCATCACACGTCAGGGGTGGCGATACGCAGTGCTGGTACTGGCCTTCCTGCTCTTCTACAAGCTGGGCGACAGCATGGCCGTCGCGCTCGCTACGCCGTTCTACCTCGACATGGGTTTTTCCAAGACCGAGATCGGCCTGGTAGCCAAAAACGCCGGTCTTTGGCCCAGCGTCATCGGTGGCTTGCTGGGCGGGTTGTGGATGGTCAAGCTGGGCATCAACCGTGCGCTGTGGCTGTTCGGCGTCATGCAGATGATCGCCATTCTGGGTTTTGCCTGGCTAGCCTGGCTCGGCCCTTTCCAGTCGCCGCAAGCAGCGCAGCTCACACAGCTGGCCATCGTCATCGGCGTCGAGGCCTTCGGTGTCGGTTTGGGCACCACCGCATTCGTCGCCTTCATCGCACGTACTACCCATCCGTTATACACAGCCACCCAGTTCGCGCTCTTTACCAGCCTCATGGCGATCCCACGCACCTTCGCCAATGCGGCCACTGGTTATCTGGTCGAATGGATGGGCTGGACGGGCTTTTTCCTGTTCTGCTTCTTCATTGCGCTGCCGGGCATGGCACTGTTGCCCAAAGTGGCGCCATGGAATAAAGAGGGCACTTCTTTGTAAGGGGAGGGCGTTGTCGCCGACTAAGCCGTAAAGTTAGGAGACTTTCATGCGCTTAGCCTACCCCTATCTGGTTCTCGCACTCGGCCTGCTGTCGTTCCAGACTAATGCTGCCGAATGCACTGCCCGAAGCGGCAATATCAATAAACCACTGCTCGAACTCTACACCTCGGAAGGCTGCAGCAGCTGCCCGCCGGCGGATCACTGGCTAAGCGAGCTCAAGGATACGGACCAGGTGGTGCCGCTGGCCTTTCATGTGGACTACTGGGATTACATCGGCTGGCAGGACCGCTTTGCCAAGCCCGCTTTTACCGCACGGCAGAAGCATGCCGCTGCGGAGAATGGCTCCACATTCGTCTATACGCCCCAGGTCATCATCAACGGACGTGATTTCCGCGGCTGGCGGCAGGACTCTGGTCTGGAAAGCGCCATCTACCGTTACCGGCAACCGGCGGACGGTCAGTTGAGCCTCAATATGGTTTCAGACAAACTGAAAGTAACGGCGCAGACGCAGGACAGGGAAGCCGATGTCTATATCGCCATCTTTGAGAACGGCCTTACGAGCAAGGTCAATGCGGGCGAGAACAGCGGCCGCGAGCTGAAACACGATTTCGTGGTGCGCGAGTGGTATGGTCCATTCCCGCTGCAGGATATGCACGAATGGCAGCGCACGCTCGAATTGAAGCCGAGCTGGAAAGGTCGCGACGGTGGCGCTGCCGCCTTTATCCAGAACCGCCGCAGCGGCGAGGTCCTGCAGGCGCTAAACCTGAAGTTCTGCGGCTAGCGCGTAGTCGATGGTCAGCGGCGCATGGTCGCTGAAGCGCTCTTCCTTGTACACAGTAGCTGCGCGCGCAGTTGCGGCCATGGCAGGCGTTGCCACCTGGTAATCGATCCGCCAGCCCACGTTCTTGGCCCAGGCCTGACCGCGGTTGCTCCACCAGGTATAGCAGTCGTCAGTCGTCTCCGGGCACAGGCTGCGATAGACGTCCACCCACTGCACGCGGTCGAACAGGTCGGTCATCCAGGCGCGCTCTTCGGGCAGGAAGCCTGAATTCTTGCGGTTGCCGCGCCAGTTCTTGAGGTCGATCTCCTTGTGCGCGATATTCCAGTCGCCGCAGATGACCACTTCGCGACCGCTAGCCTTGAGTGCTTCCAGATGCGGCATGAAGCGTTCCATCACACTGAATTTGAAGGTCTGCCGCTCCTCGCCGCTCGAGCCGGATGGCAGGTAGAGCGAGACAACGCTCAGGTCGCCGAACTGCGCTTCGATGTAGCGGCCTTCGGCATCGATATCCGGTATGCCCAGGCCCTCGATAATTGCATCGGGTTGGCGCCTGGAGTAGATACCCACGCCGCTGTAG
>DASTRT010000074.1:0-2521 GCA_035761085.1 Methylophilaceae bacterium | reverse complement strand
GAGTATACTCGCATGGCTCGCTCTGCCGGCTACTGTTCAAGCACAGAGGATTTGTGCCAAACTCCTCTCATCCTTCACTGGAATTCTGTCCGTGATTCGACTCAAACTCCTCATCACGCAATGGCTTGCCAACATCACCCGCAAGCTGCGCAACAACTTCTATCTATACCTCGCGGCTGTGTTATCCGTACTGGTGCTGCTCGATGCCGGCGTCTTCCACATCGCGGAAAACATGCGCGAACGGGCGTTCGATGTCATGGTGCGCAACCGCGTCATCGTACCCAAGCCTGACAAGGACATCGTCATCATCGACATCAATGAAGCGAGCCTGGCCGCGATGGCTCAGGAATATGGGCGCTGGCCATGGCCGCGGCAGGTGTTCGGCGAGTTTCTGGAACATCTCGAAGCGCAGCATCCCAAAGCGGTCGTGTTCGACATCCTGTTCAGCGATGCCGACATCTACAACCCCGACAGTGATACTTATTTCAACGATGTCATAGCCAACACCGACAACACCTTTTTCCCCTTCCTGCGACTGCCTGAGGAGAACGACAAGCTGAGCAAGGTGAAGCCTTCCATGATTCCCGTCGTAGAGGAAATGTCGCCGGGCTCGGGTGACCCCAATTCCACTATCGCCGTCGTACTGCCGCATTTCACCGCAGCGCTGGAGTCCGGAAGGCTGGGGACGCATAACATCTACCCGGACAAGGACGGCATCGTGCGGCAGTACAGGCTCTACCAGGCGGTTGCCGGTTGGAAAATCCCCTCGCTGCCGCTGACCGCAGCCCAGTTCCTGGATTACCCGATCCCCGACACGCAGGATGTGCTGCTCAACTGGCGCGGCAGTCCATTCACCTATCAATACCTTAGCTTCAGCGATGTCATGCATGACATGACCAGCAAGGAAAAGAAACGGCCGCAGGACGAATTCACCGGCAAAACCGTCATCATCGGCTCTACCGCGCCCAGCCTGTTCGACCTGAAAGCAACGGCTATGGCCAAAACCTTCCCTGGCGTGGAAATCCTTGCCACGACAATCGACAACCTCAAGCATGAAGATTTCCTGCACGTGTGGCGCGGCACGCTACCCGTGCTCAACATCAGTCTGCCTTATGTATTGATCAGCCTGCTGCTCATCTGGCTCACCGCAGCCGCCCTCTATTTCAATGCCGACCGCGACCGCTTCAACAAGGTATTCAGCAGCAGCCAGATCATTCTACTGGTGTTGTCTTTCACCCTGATCAATGCCTTCAACACCTATTTCGACCTGACTGGCCCGGTAGTGTGGGCGGTCGGCTATTTCAGTATCGCCAAGGTATACGCCCTGGCCACTGACCGCGCCTTGCAACGCGGTCTGGCATTTGAAGTCAAACCCGGCGAAAACGGCATTCGTGTCCTGCTGATGCTCATCATCGTTGAAAGTACCGAGCCCCTCGGGGATGCCCTGCTCAAGAAGCTGAAACGCCAGCTGGAATCGGCGGCACGAAACGCCAAGGATGTAGATATCCTGAGAGGTACACAGCACGGTATCTGGGGACTTTTCTGCGATATGCTGGCAGTCAGCTGGGTGAATATGGAGCCAGAAGATGCGCGCCGACAAGCGGGACAGCTCACCAACGACCTGCCCGCTCTGCTGGGCCAGATCGGCTTGCCGTTAAGCACGCCGGTGCGCACTATTCTGCATGAAGAGACCATTACCGCGAACGCTCCTCCCGCCAGCCAATGGCGGGCAATATTTGCCCAGGCGGTGGCGAAGCTGGAAACTGCCGGCACAGGCTCGGCCAGCTCAAGGTAACGACGAACTGGCGAAACGAGGTGTATATGAACTGCAAACGATTATGCATGCTGCTCCTGACCCTGCTGCCCGCCATAGCATTGGCGGAGACCGGGGTTGCGCTCAAGGACGACCAGATTCGCAAGGAACCCTATAGTGACGCCAGGGTGGCAGGAAACATCACCCGCAACCAGAAGGTGGAAATCCTTTCCCGTAAGGGCGCCTGGCTGAACATCAAAACGGCCAAAACCAGCGGCTGGGTTAGGCTCCTGTCGGTAAAGCGCGGCACGGCCTCATCCGGCGCCAAGGCATCCGATGTGCTGGATCTGGCAAGTGGCCGCTCGGGAACCGGGCAAGTGGTCGCAACTACCGGTGTGCGCGGACTCAACGAAGAAGATCTCAAGTCCGCAAAATTTGATGAATCGCAGATCAAGGCCTTGGAACGCTATACCCAAACCCAGGCGCAAGGGCTGAAGTTCGCCCAGGCAGGTGGGCTGAAGCCTGCCAAACTCAAATACCTGCCCGCCCCCGCCTCGGCTGCTCCCTCTACCCGGTCAGGCCCAGCGTTGCCGGGAGGTGCAAAATGAAACCCCGCATGCTCCCCTTGCTATTGGCCACATTCCTGACCACGACAGCACCCGCGACATCTGCATTTGACCTGGAAGGGACGCTGAAGGACACCATTGAAAAATCCGTCAAGCAGGAAGATAGCGGCAAACAAGATGCCAAATCCACCAGCGAGGAACA
>DASTRT010000073.1:0-4297 GCA_035761085.1 Methylophilaceae bacterium | reverse complement strand
ATCGCCGCGCTGGCGCAAAGCGTGCGGGATTACTGGGTCGTCAACGGGCGTCCCGAAAAACTCATTATGAGTTTTCACGGTGTGCCGAAACGCTCCCTGCAGTTGGGCGACCCCTACCATTGCGAATGCCACAAGACCGCGCGCCTGCTGGCCGAGGCGCTTGGCCTGAACAAGGATCAGTTCATGGTGTGCTTCCAGTCGCGCTTCGGTCGTGCAGAATGGCTGCAGCCCTATCTTGCCCCCACGCTGGAAACTTTGGGCAAGCAGAAACTCAAGCGTGTAGACATCATCTGCCCCGGATTTTCCAGCGACTGCCTGGAAACATTGGAAGAAATCGCCATGGAAGGCAAGGTCACCTTCACTGCCAACGGTGGCGGCGAATTCCACTACATACCGGCCTTGAACGAGCGTGACGACTGGATCAACGCCATGTGCGACATCGCCCTCGACAATCTGCAAGGCTGGGTCAGCCGCGAATGGGACAAGTCTGCCGCTCAGAAGGAAGCCCAGATGACCCGGTTACGAGCCGAGGCATTGGGTGCCAACGGCTGAACGAGCCTTTGCTATAATCGCCGGATTCCATCTGATTGACTGAAGCGCCAGGAGTCGCACCGCGAGTGACGAAGACATATCGTATGCATAGGCAAGGAATGAGCGAGCGCCCGATATCGCGATTCGCTCATAAGACGAATTCATGATCGTCATCACCGGCGGCGCCGGCATGATAGGCAGCATCATTGCCTGGCACCTCAATACCGCACTCGGCCGCGAGGATCTCGTCATCGTCGATCGCCTCACTCAGCCTGACCAGTGGCAGAACCTGGTTCACCGGCGTTATGCCAATTATCTCGACAAGGACGAGCTGCTGCCCTGGCTCGAGGGTTCTCACGAAAAGATCGATGCGGTCATCCACATGGGTGCCATCAGCGCCACCATCGAGCGCGATTTCAACAAGCTGGTGCAGGACAATATCCGCTACAGCCAGCAGCTTTGGGACTGGTGCGCACGCAATGACGTGCCGTTTCTCTATGCCAGCTCGGCCGCGACCTATGGCGACGGCAGCCAGGGCTATGAAGACGATGAAAGCCGAATCAATGAGTTGCGCCCCTTGAACGGCTACGGCTATTCCAAGCAGTTCTTCGACCAATGGGTCCTGCGGCAAGTCCGAGAGAACCAACCTACGCCTCCACAATGGTGCGGCTTCAAGTTCTTCAACGTCTATGGCCCGAACGAATTCCACAAGGAACGCATGGCCAGTGTCGCCCTGCACAGTTTCAACCAGTTCCGCGAACTCGGCACCGTCAAGCTGTTCAAGAGCAACAAGCCCGAATACGATGACGGCATGCAACTGCGCGACTTCATCTATGTCAAAGATGCGGCTGCGATTGTCGTCTACTTCCTGAATCACCCCGACAAATCAGGTCTATTCAATGTAGGCACAGGTCAGGCCCGTGCTTTCAAGGATCTGGCGACAGCTGTCATGACCAGCGTGGGACGCAAGCCCTCCATTACTTACATTGATATGCCGCAGGACCTGCACGGAAAGTACCAGTACTTCACGCAGGCGGATATCGACAAGCTGCGGCAAGCCGGCTATACACAGGCGTTTTATTCGCTCGAGGAAGGCGTGGCCGACTATGTGCAGAACTACCTGACGCAGCCTGACCCTTATTGCTAGAAGGATGTATGAACAATATCGAATTACTGAATAATGCGTTGTCCCAGCACCAGTCGGTGATGACCGGCTTGCAGGCCATGCTGCCGCAGATCAGTGCGGTGGCCGAGCGGCTGCGCACCTGCCTGCAACAAGGCGGCAAGATCCTGCTCCTGGGCAACGGCGGCAGTGCTGCCGACAGCCAGCATATCGCGGCCGAGATCGTCGGCCGCTACAAGCGCGAACGCAAGGGTCTGCCGGCCATCGCCCTCACCACGGACACCTCCATCCTGACTTCGGTGGGCAACGATTACGGCTACGAATACATTTTCTCGCGCCAGATCGAAGCCTTGTGTGGTCCGCTGGATGTAGTCATTGGGCTCTCCACCTCGGGCAACAGCCCCAATGTCGTGCGTGCCATCGAGACTGCGAAAGAGATCGGCGCCACCACCATCGGCATGACGGGCGGCACTGGCGGCAAGCTCACGGCGCTGTGCGATTTCAATCTGGTCGTTCCTTCCAGCGACACGCCGCGCATTCAGGAAGCGCATATTTTTATTGGCCACGTACTGTGTGAATTGGCCGAGGCCGAAGACTGATGCAGCAGCGCCTGCTCGATATCGTCCGCAACCGCTTCACCCAGAAGGAAGAAGCCCCTTGGGCGCTGGTCGTGGGCGACCTCATGCTGGACCGCTACTTGATCGGCGAGGTGGAACGTATTTCTCCCGAAGCGCCGGTACCCGTCCTTCTGCTCAAGCAGCAGGATGAACGCGCCGGTGGCGCTGCGAATGTTGCCGCCAACCTGGCCAAACTGGGTATTCCTACCCGTCTTGCCGGTTACATTGGCCAGGATGCCGATGGCCAACTGCTGCTCGATCTGATCAACCAGATGGGTATCGATACTCAAGCGGTCACCCGCTCGAAAACGCACCCTACCATTACCAAGACCCGCATTGTGGGCGGGCACCAGCAGATGCTGCGGCTGGACCAGGAAAGCCGCGATGGCTATACCGACGCCGACCGGGAACAACTCAAGCGTCTGGTGCAATCAGCGCTTGCACAAAAGCCTGCGATTGTGGTGCTCTCCGACTATGCCAAGGGTGTCGTCGAGGCAAGGTTCACGGGTTACATCATCGAGGAAAGCAGGAAACTGGGCATTCCGGTGCTGGTCGACCCCAAGGGCCGCGATTACAGCAAGTATCGCGGCGCTACCGCCCTGACGCCGAACAAGCGTGAAACCGCAGAAGCCTGTGGAGTCAGCGTGCATGATAACCAGGCGCTGCTTTCTGCAGCTCAGGAGCTGAGAACCTCACTGTCACTGGATTTCCTTGCGGTAACACGCGGCGAGGAAGGCATTTCTTTAATCGAAGCTGGCAGCACCTGCCACATCCCCGCCACCGCAAAACAGGTCTTTGATGTTTCCGGTGCCGGCGACACCGTAATTGCCACGCTGGCGGCCGGCCTCATCCATGGCCTCAAGCATGAGGAAGCGTTGCATCTCGCCAATATTGCCGCGGGCGTGGTGGTAGGCAAGGTAGGCACCGTGCCGATTACGCAGGCCGAGCTGTTGCAAGCGCTGGTCACCGAAGAATCCGCCACCCAGGCGGACAAGATCTGCGATTTGCTGCACCTGCAAAACCTCGTGGAAAAATGGCGGGCGCAAGGCGATCGCATCGTTTTCACCAACGGCTGTTTCGACTTGCTGCACGCAGGACACGTTACCTATCTGGAAGCGGCGCGCAAGGCAGGTGATCGGCTCGTACTCGGCCTTAATACTGACCGCTCGGTCAGCGCCTTGAAGGGCCCTAGCCGCCCCGTCATCCACGAAGCTGATCGTGCCCGCGTCCTGGCTGCGCTCGAGGCTGTGGATGCCGTCATCCTGTTCGACGAAGACACCCCCTTGCAGCTGATCAAGGCGATTCGTCCGGATATCATCGCCAAAGGCAGCGACTACATGGAATCACAAGTGGTGGGCGCCGCCGAAGTCAAATCCTGGGGGGGCAAGGTCGCCTTGATTCCCATTGTGCCTGGCCGCAGCACCAGCAAGATTCTGGAAAAGCTGGCTTCCTGATTTCATGCCTGCATTAGCGCCGGCGCAAGAAAAAATCCTCGTTTTCGGCCCCTCCTGGGTCGGTGACATGGTGCTGGCACAAAGCCTGTTCAAGGTACTGAAGACGCGGAATAGCAAAGTTGTCATCGACGTTGCCGCCCCCGCATGGACGCTGCCATTGCTGGAACGCATGCCCGAAGTCAATGATGCCATCCCGCTGCCCTTCGCCCATGGCAGGCTGGACCTGGGCAAACGTATCAGCATCGGCAGGCAGCTTAAAACGCGTGGCTATGGCCAGGCCATCCTGCTCACCAATTCCCTGAAATCAGCCATTACACCATTCGCCGCAGGCATTCCGCGACGTACTGGCTTCTTGGGAGAATTTCGTTATGGTCTGCTCAACGACATCCGGCCGCTCGACGAAGTCAAGCTTCCGCGCACTGTCGACCGCTTCGTTGCTCTAGGCCTGAACCAAGGAGAGTCTTTGCCGTCGTCCTTGCCGTTACCGAGGCTCGAGGCGAATAGCGAGAATGCGTTGAATGCCTTGGGTAAACTGGGGCATACGCCACCTCATGCGCCAGTGCTGGGGCTCT
>DASTRT010000072.1:0-4823 GCA_035761085.1 Methylophilaceae bacterium | reverse complement strand
AACCGCATCGACAAGCAGACCGGCCACAAGAGCTTCGCCAATTTCGACCGCGAATACTGGACGCCAGCGTACATGTTGCAAGGCGGGCGCCCTGAAGTCGTCAGGCCGGAGCCGACCTGGCTCAAGATCTGGAAGGACAAGAAAGTCGGCATCATATTGTTCGCCCTGCTGCTCATCGCCACCGCCCTGGTGCACACCTTCCGCGACCACCTGGTGCGCCGCGCCAACCACAAGGACAAGCGCTGGGTATCCATCCCCAAGTACGCGATCTGGATCACCAGCATTTCGGTGGTCGGTTTCGGGCTCATGGCGCAGCCCAGCATCACGCATGTGCTGACCTGGGTGCATTCGCTGCTGTTCCACTGGAAATGGGAGCTGTTCCTGTCCGACCCCTACATCTTCGTCTTCTGGTGGTTCATCATCATCACCGTCTTCGTCTGGGGCCGCGGGCTGTTCTGCGGCTGGCTGTGCCCCTACGGCTCGATGTCGGAGCTGTTGTACAAGATCACGCGTGCTACGCCGCTCAAGCGCTTCCAGTTCAAGCTGCCGAAGACGCTGCATGACAAGCTGAAGTGGCTCAAGTATGCGATTTTCTTCACGTTGCTGGCGACCTCGTTCTACTCGATGGGGGTGGCGGAAAAGCTGGCCGAAGTGGAACCCTTCAAGACCACCTTCCTGGTCGGCGTGTGGAACCGTGCCTGGCCATTCGTCACCTTCTGGCTGGTGCTGTTCGGGCTATCCATGTTCACCGAACGGCCGTTCTGCAAATACCTGTGCCCGCTGGGCGCCGGACTGGCGATCCCCGGCCACTTCCGCGGTATCGCGCTGAAACGCAAGCAGGAGTGCACGTCTTGCCATGCCTGCGCCGCCGGCTGCGGCTCGCAGGCGATCGATGAAAAAGGCAGGATCGACCAGCGCGAATGCCTGCTGTGCCTCGACTGCATGGTGATGTATTACGACGACCACGCCTGCCCGCCGCTGTCCAAGGAACGCAAACGCCGCGAGAGGGAAGGCCTGCCGTTGACGCCGATCGATGCAAAGGGCTACTTTATTCCGGTGGAAAGCATAGGAAGACCCGCGAAAAAGAAAGCCGAGACGGTATGAAGCGTATCGCCTTCGGCCTGGCTGTACTGTGTGTCTCAGCCGCTGCAACGGCTGCCGAGATCACCGTGCAACCGGGCGAATCGGTGGCGGCTGCGGTTGCAAAGGCGGCGCCGGGCGATAGCGTGCTGGTTCAGCGCGGCCATTACAACGAGCATCTGCTGATCAAAAAACCGCTCACGCTCAAGGGAATCAATCGGCCGACGCTGGATGGCGGACTGCAGGGCGACGTGATCCGTATCACCTCTCCCGATGTCACGGTCGAGGGCTTCATCATCCGCAACAGCGGCCATGACCTCACCGCGCAGAACGCCGGCATCTATCTGCAGCCGGGCAGCGACAACGCGGTGATCCGCGACAACGTCATCAACTACACGCTGTTCGGCATCTGGATCGAGAAAGTGCGCAACGTGCAGGCGATAGCCAACAACATCACCGGCATGCGCGACCTCCCCTCGGCCCAGCGCGGCAACGGCATCCAGCTCTACAACTCGCTGCATGCGCAGATCATCGGAAACGAGATCAGCTTCACGCGCGACGGCATCTATGTCGATATCTCCAACCACGCGCTGTTCCGCGGCAACCGGCTGCATCATCTGCGCTACGGCACCCACTACATGAATTCCAACTACAACGTATGGGAAAACAACCAGAGCTTCCATAATCGCGGCGGCCTGGCGCTGATGGAAGTGCGCCACCAAATCGTGCGCAACAACCAGGCCTGGGACAACTCGGATCACGGCATCATGCTGCGCACCATGCAGGATTCGGTGGTCGAGAACAACGTCGTCTGCAACAACAACCGCGGCTTTTTCATCTACGATGCCGAGTACAACACCCTGCGCGGCAACCTGATCATCTCGAACCGCGTAGGTATGCATGTGTGGGCCGGTTCCATCCACAATGTCGTCGAGGGCAACGATCTCATCAACAACCGCGAACAGATTCGCTATGTGGCAAGCCGTGACGAGAACTGGGGCGGCGACGTCGGCAATTACTGGAGCAACTACCTGGGCTGGGATCGCGATGGCAACGGCATTGGCGACGTGCCATACGAAGCGAGCGACCTGGTGGACTACCTGACCTGGAAATATCCGGCCGCCAAACTGCTGCTCAATAGCCCGGCGGTGCAGACGCTGCGCATGGTTGCGCGGCAATTTCCGCTGCTGCGCACGACCAGCATCGTCGATAAGCACCCGCGCATGCGGCCCTATCATGCCAACTGGAGCGACTGGATTGCCAGATAACAAGGTCATCGAGATCAACCACGTGTCGCGCCGCTTCGGTGCGATTCAGGCCGTAGACGATGTCAGCTTGAATATTGTCGAAGGCGAGACGCTCGGCCTCATCGGCCACAATGGCGCAGGGAAAAGCACCCTGTTCAAGATGATGCTGGGGCTCATTCCACCAACCTCGGGCAGCATCCACATCCAGGGTACGCCGGTTCGGGGCAGAGCATTCCGCGAACTGCGGCGCCGCATCGGTTACCTGCCGGAAAACCTGGCGTTTTACGACAACCTGAGCGGTCTGGAAACCCTGCAATTCTTCGCTTCGCTCAAGGGCGTCGCCGACAGCGGATGCCTGCCGCTGCTGCACCAGGTAGGTTTGTCGCATGCCATTGATCGCCGAGTGGACGGCTATTCCAAGGGGATGCGCCAGCGCCTCGGCTTCGCCCAGGCGTTGCTGGGAAACCCCCGCTTCCTGTTTCTCGACGAACCCACCAACGGGCTCGATCCCGAAGGCATCCGCGAGTTTTACCGGCAGCTGCGCGAACTCAATGAGCGCGGCGTCACCGTGGTCATCACCTCGCACATCCTGGCCGAAATCCAGGAGCGCGTGACGCGGCTGGCGGTCATGAGAACCGGCAAGCTGCAAGCGCTGGGTACCGTGCAGCAGCTGCGCGAGGAGGTCGACCTGCCGCTGACGATACGGCTCACCCTGCAGTCTTCATCGCAGGTACTTGATGATGTCCTCGCCAGCGCCGACATCGAATCGCTGGAAGTCAAAGAGCAGACTGCCGTCGTCCGCTGCCACCGCGCGCAGAAGATGGATATCCTGCGCCGCATCAATACCCTGGGCGATGGGGTACTGGACCTGGATGTGCTCGAACCTTCGCTCGAAGACGTGTTTCTCGGATACGCCCACACATGATCGAATTCAGGCAAATCCGTACCATCGCCGCCAAGGAATTCCGTGACCGTATCCGCAATCGCTGGGTGCTCGCCGTGGCCGCCATCTTCACGCTGTTCGCGCTCGCCATTACCTATTTCGGCGCAGCACAGCAGGGCGAGGTGGGCTTCCGCAGCATCGAATTCACCATCGCCAGTCTGGTGAGCCTCGTCATTTACCTGATCCCCCTGATTGCGCTGATCCTGGGTTACGACGCCATCATCGGCGAGCGCGAGCGCGGCTCGCTGGACCTGCTGCTGTCCATGCCGATCACGCGGCTGGAATTGCTGCTCGGCAAGTTTGCCGGCCTGTCGCTCGCCTTCACGGCTGCGACACTGGCGGGCTTCGGCCTGGTCGGCATCCTGCTTGCCAGCCAGACCGATCTCGCTTCGCTCTACCACTACGCAGGCTTCATGCTGAGCGCCATCCTGCTGGGCATGGTATTCCTGAGCCTGGCTGTGCTGGTTTCCGTGCTGGCCCGCGACCGTGCCCGCGCCAGTGGCGCCGCGATCGCCGTCTGGTTCCTGTTCGTGCTGGTGTACGACCTCGCCCTGCTGGGCGCACTGGTGATGTCAGGCGGAGAGTTCGGTGAGACGCTGTTTCCCGTGCTGCTGCTATTCAATCCCGCGGATATTTTCCGCGTCCTCAACATTTTCAACATGGAAGACCTGAAGACCTTTTACGGACTGGCCACGGTATTCCCGGCCAGCTTGTCCAACCCCTGGCTGCTCGGCGGCATGATGCTCGGCTGGATCGTCGCCCCGCTCGCCATTGCCCACTGGAGGTTCAAATGAAACCGTACCGAATTGCCTTCTGCCTGCCGCTGCTCGCCGCCCTGGCCTCCTGCAGTCCCAAACCGCAAACTGACGTACAACCCGTGGCAATCACGCGGGATACCGCCTGTTCGCTGGACGGCATGATCCTCACCGATTTCCCCGGGCCCAAAGGGCAGATCCTCTACGCCAGCGGCAAGCCGGATTTCTTCTGCGACACCCTGGAGCTGTTCTCCATCTATCTGCAGCCGGAGCAGAAAAAACGCATCACTGCCATCTACACGCAGGACATGGCGCAGACCAGCTGGGACAATCCGCAAGACCACTGGATAGATGCGAGACAGGCCTATTACGTGCAAGGCAGCAGCATGCACGGCTCGATGGGGCCAACGCTGGCATCATTTGCCAAGCAGGAAAACGCCCAGACTTTTGCGGCAAAATACGGCGGCAAAGTACTGCGTTTCGACCAAGTGACGATGGACATGGTCGATCTAACCGGCGGCGCCGAACACGGCGAGTCAATGTAATCGGCCACTGCCCGCGGCGTCAGTAACGGGTTACGTTGGCTCGAATAGCCCGCGCCGTGCCAGCGCATGCTTGGCCATGCCCGCCGCCAGCTCGTGTTCTCCCATGAAAATCTTGCCGACGCCCTCGCGCTCCAGCAGCGCTGCCTCTTCGTCACTGTGCGTCCGCACCACTACCTCGATGGCCGGGTTCAGTGTTCGAGCGATGTCCACGATCTGGCGCACCGAAAAGGCGTCCGGGGTGGCGATGATCAGC
>DASTRT010000071.1:0-9346 GCA_035761085.1 Methylophilaceae bacterium | reverse complement strand
TGTGGCAGAAGATCAGCATCGAAACCGGCTGGGAAACCGCACTGGAGGCTGTGCTGGGCGGGCGACTCAACGCCATTCTTAGTCCCGGTAAAGCTGCTAGTGAAAACCGCCCGCCCGTGCCGCTGGTGTTCTGCGAACCGGGGGGCGAAACGGAAACCCAGGTAGAGCCGGCAGGACTGAAGTCGTTGACCTCGATGGTGGACAGCAAGGATGCCGGGTGGCGTGCTTTGATGCAGGATTGGCTGGCCGGCGTGTATGCGCTCGATCACAGTATTGATTTGGAAAGCGCTCGTGGCCGCCTCAAGCCCGGCGAGATGCTGGTCAACCAGCACGGCGACGTTTTCACGCGCTACAGCACGTCACTCCATGCGCCGCAATCGGCATTGCATGGTGTTTTGGAACGGCAGAAGGAACTGTCTGCGTTGCAGGCCGGCTTGCCCAAATTGCAGCAGAATGTGGCCGACCTTAGCAGCAAGCTCAAACAGGCGGAATCCACGCTGCACGACAGCCAGGAGTCGCTGCGACACAAGCAGCAGGCGCTCAGAGCCGCCACCCAATCCCTGCATTCCCTGAATCTGGAGCTGCAGCAGTTGCAGCAACAGCAGAAGCATGTGCTGGACCGCCAGCAGGCCTTGCAGGCCGAGCAGCAGGCGGCGCGGGAACGTGAGTCAGTCCTGAAGGCTGAGCGCCAGCAGAAACAGACCGCGCTGGAAGCGCTGCGTAATAGCCTGGGCCAGTTGCAAACGAGTCATCAGCAGATGGGCGCTGCCAGGCACAAGGCCGAAATGGCGCTCAATGAAGCGCGTTCTGCATTGCAGCAGGCCGAGCGGCTGGCGCAGGAAAAGACATTCAACCTGAAATTAATAAACAATAATATCAAGGATATAAAAGATAAAATTGAAGTTAATTCAGAAGAACAGGTTGCGCTGAAAGTGCACCGTGCGGAAGCCGAAACCATGCTCGCTGCCTCTGCCATGGAAAGCCTTAAGACGAACCTAGAAGCCGCCTTGCAGCTCAAGCAACAGCGCGAAACCGAGCTGGCGGCAGCGCGTGATGCCATGGCTGGTGCCGAGAATGAATTGCAGGCGCTGGAACGTACGCGAATGCAGACCGAGCAACAGCTACACCCGCTGCGCGACAAGCTGGAGCAATCGCGGCTACAGGATCAGGAGGCCCGTCTTTATTTCGAGCAATGTCAGGCCTCGCTTGCCGAAACCGGGCTAAATGAAGCCATGCTGGCGCACGACCTGAGCCCGTCGGCCAAGGTTGCCGACCTCATGCGAACAGTGGAGAGAACCAACGCGCAGATCGAGGAATTGGGACCGGTCAACCTGGCGGCTATCCAGGAACTCACTAGCGAACGCGAGCGCAAGGTTTACCTGGACAGCCAGGCCGCAGACCTGGAAGAAGCCGTGATGACGCTGGAAGAAGCCATCAAGCGCATTGACCGCGAAACCCGGAGCCGGTTGCAGCAGACCTTCGACGAAGCCAACCGCAATTTCGGCGAGCTGTTCACTACGCTGTTCGGCGGCGGCCAGGCGCGGCTGGAGCTGCTGGGCGAGGAAATCCTCGATACCGGCATGCAGGTATTCGCGCAGCCGCCCGGCAAGAAGAACAGCTCCATTCACCTGTTATCGGGCGGGGAGAAGGCGCTGACCGCGCTGGCACTGGTGTTCGCATTGTTCCGGCTCAACCCGGCGCCGTTCTGCCTCATGGACGAGGTGGACGCGCCGCTCGATGACAGCAATACCGAGCGTTTCTGCAATATGGTCAAGAAAATGTCCGAGCGCACGCAGTTTTTGTTTGTCAGCCATAATAAAATAACCATGGAGATCGCCCAGCAGCTTGTCGGCGTGACCATGCAGGAATCCGGCGTTTCGCGTATCGTCGAGGTCGATATCGAAGCCGCCATGCAAATGCACAGTGAAGCTGTGGCTTGAGCGCAGCGGTCTTAATTTTGGTGGCTACCCCACCAGCAACAATCGGGATGAATAAAAATGACTGATCTCCAGATCGCCTTGGTAGCACTGGGTGCAATCATCATCGTGGCCGTAATCTTCTTCAACTGGTGGCAGGAGCGCAACCTGCGGAATCAGATGGCGCAACCCTTCGCCGATGCCCGCCATGATCCACTGATGGACGAATTCCGCATCGATACCGATGCCATCCCCGAAGAAAAACTGGAGCGTCCCATCGCCCGTATGGCTGACCCGGTGGATGAAATCCCCGTTGACTCGGCCCAGCCTTCCCGCAAGCCTTATTCAGTCCCGCCCTCGACGCCTATCGAAGAACATCCTGCCTACACTGACGATATCAATGACGCGGCTTCCGCATTAGCCGAATTCGAAGAGGACATGGCCGTGCCGGTGCAAGAGGAGGATGTCGAAGCCCTGCGCCAGGCTTACTGGGAGGAAAATGCCGCGATCGAGGCTGCCGAGGACACAGAAGAGCTGGCCGGCAGTGAAGAGCTCATGGAAGAAGCCGGGCTGGACGAAGAAGAGCCTGCGCCTACGGCACCGACAGCCGCGACCAAGGAAATTCCCCTCCCGTCCGAAGTCAGCCAGCAGATCGACCTTATCGCCGTGCTGTATCTGAAGAACCCAGCCACCGGCTCTGCCTTGCGCGATATCTTGCTCACACTGACCGATCTCGATAAATCGGTCTACGGCTACGGTCTTGATGCCGAAGGCCAGTGGAAGATGCTGACCAAGGAAGAAGAGAGCAATACGTTCAAGCGCGTGCTGTGCAGCCTGCAGCTTGTGGACCGGGGCGGCGCGGTGACACGTGAATCATTGAAGCGATTCCAGCAGGCCATTGCCAGCATGGCACAGAGCCTGGGAGCGACGGTCGAGTGGCAGGGTGACAGTGACGCGTTGGGGTATGCATCCGACCTCGACCGCTTCTGCGTGGATGTCGACAAGCTGGTGGGTTTCCACCTGATCCAGGGTCCCAATGGCCCTTTCACAGGCACCAAGCTGCGCGGCCTGGCGGAAGCGGGCGGCATGACGTTGCATGCTGACGGCGCCTTCTACTACACCTCGGATAACGGCCAGCACCAATTCGGTATGGTCAACCAGGACGGCACGCCGTTCACGCTGGAATCCCTACGGTCGGCCCTGGTGCGCGGTGTGACGTTCCAGCTCGATATCCCGCATGTCACGCATTGTGCGGAAGTATTCAATCAGATGGTGCTGGCCGCCAAGCAGATGGAGAGCAGCCTGGGCGGGCAACTGGTGGATGCCAATCAGCGGCCGCTGGGCGAAGTGCAGATCGAGAAGATCCGCCAGGAGCTCAAGACCATCCAGGCCAAGATGGTGGCGCGCGGTATCCTTCCCGGCAGCCTGATCGCCCACCGGCTCTTCTCGTAGGCTGCGGCATGGCAGGAAACGAGCATGCCGAGGGCCTGGGCGGTCTGTTCGACGACCCTTCTCAGAGTTCAAAGCAGAGCCCGGCCGCGCAGGCCGATGCCCTGCGCGAGGAAATCCGCCGCCACGACTATGAATATTACGTCCTGGACGCGCCTACCATTCCCGACAGCGAGTACGACCGGCTGTTCCGCCGCCTGCAAGCGCTGGAGCAGCAACATCCGGACCTGATAACACCTGACTCTCCCACCCAGCGCGTCGGTGGAGCCCCTCTGCCCGAGCTGACGCCCGTGCGGCACAAGGTGCCGATGTTATCCATTGAGACGGAAACCGACATCACGCCCAACGGTGCCCGTAATTTCGATGCCCGCGTGCGCAAGAAACTCGCGCTGAATCCCAATGATCCACCGATTGAATACGCCGCCGAGCTCAAGTTCGACGGCCTGGCGCTCAGCCTGCGTTACGAGAATGGCCTGTTGGTGCAGGCAGCTACCCGTGGCGACGGCGAAGTCGGGGAGGACGTTACACACAATATCCGTACCATCCGGCAGATTCCCCTGCGCCTGAAAGGCAAGGCGCCGCAGGTGCTGGAAGTGCGCGGCGAGGTTTACATGAGCCGCCCGGATTTCGAGCGCTACAACGCGCTACAGCGCGAGCAGGGCAAGCCCACGCTGGTAAACCCTCGCAACGGCGCCGCTGGCAGCATCCGCCAGCTCGACCCGCGCCTGGCGGCACAGCGGCCGTTGTCATTCTTCGTTTACGGCCTGGGGGAAACCGAAGGCTGGCAGGTGCCGACTACCCATAGTGGAATGCTCGATGCGCTGGCCCACTTCGGCTTCCCCGTCTGCGACGTGAGGACAGTAGGCGAGGGTCCCGAGGTGCTGGTGAACTTCCACAAGGAAGTGGCGGCGAAACGCGACAGCCTGCCTTACGACATCGATGGCGTGGTGTACAAGGTCAACCGGCTGGATTTGCAGCGCGAGCTGGGCTTCCGCTCACGGGAGCCGCATTGGGCGGTCGCCCACAAATTCCCGGCGCAGGAAGAGATGACTGTCATCGAGACTATCGATGTGCAGGTCGGTCGAACCGGCGTCATTACGCCGGTCGCGCGCCTCAAACCGGTGTTTGTCGGCGGTGTGACGGTGACCAACGCCACGCTGCACAACCAGGATGAGATCGACCGCAAGGATGTACGCATCGGCGACACGGTTATCGTACGGCGCGCGGGCGACGTGATCCCGGAAGTGGTCTCCGTGGTAGCGGATCGCCGCCCGGCTGACGCCAGACCTTATTCGCTGCTGGACGCCATCGGCCACAAATGTCCGGTTTGCGGGTCGCATGCCATACGACTGCCTGATGAGGCGGCAGTACGCTGTACCGGCGAACTCATTTGCCCGGCGCAACGCAAGCAAGCCCTGTTGCATTTCGCCTCGCGCCGGGCCATGGATATCGAAGGCCTGGGAGAAAAGCTGGTCGACCAGCTCGTGGATGCCAACCTCGTGCGCGACCTGGCCGATATCTATAAGCTCGATCTGGAAACCCTGGCCAACCTCGAGCGCATGGCGGTGAAATCCGCGCAGAACATCCTGGATGCGCTGGAGAGTAGCAAGAATACGACGCTGCAGCGATTCATCTATGCCCTTGGTATCCGCAATGTAGGCGAAGCCACGGCCAAGGATCTGGCCAAGTTTTTCGGCAGCTTCAAGGCCTTGCAGGAAGCCGACCTGGAAACGCTGCAACAGGTGCCGGATGTCGGCCCGATTGTTGCCGAATCCATTCATGAATTCTTCCGCGAAACGCATAACGATGAAGTCATCGCCCGACTGATTGCTGCAGGCATTCACTGGCAGGAAAGCGCCGGCAGGAGCACCAGCAGCGGTCCGTTGACCGGCAAGACACTGGTGCTGACCGGCACGCTACCCAGCTTGAGCCGTGATGAGGCAAAAGAACTCATCGAGGCTGCGGGCGGCAAGGTCAGCGGCAGCGTCTCGAAGAAAACCGATTATGTCGTGGCCGGTAGCGAAGCGGGCAGTAAACTGGACAAGGCTCAGGAACTCGGCGTCGCAATTCTTGACGAAGATGGACTGAGGGCACTGCTGAGTCATGGATAACGCAATGAAGGAGCTGCTGGAGGAGGTCACACTGATCGCCCGTGCCGCTGGCGAGGCCATCATGGAAGTGTACCGCGGCCATATCGAGGTGGAACGCAAGGAAGACAATTCACCCCTTACCGTGGCCGACCTTGCAGCCAATCACGTGATCCAATCCAACCTGAAAAAACTGGTGCCGGATCTGCCGGTTATTTCCGAAGAATCGGCGACCATCGACTACGAAATACGCTCTACCTGGCGCCGCTACTGGCTGGTCGATCCTCTGGACGGCACGCGCGAATTCATCAAGCGCAACGATGAGTTCACCGTGAATATCGCTCTGGTGGAAGAGGGCAGGCCTACCCTGGGAGTCGTCTATGCGCCGGCTCTGGGGTTGATGTATGGCGGCAGTAAGGCTACCGGCGCCATCAGGCAACGGGGCGCTGCAGCACCCGCGCCCATCCAGGCACGTCCGCTGGACACTGCCAATCCCGTGATTGCCGGCAGCCGCTCACATGCCGGTGAAAAAATGCAGGCCTTTCTGCAGAACGTTTCGGAAGACTTGGCGCCGCCCCAGCTTGTTTCATTGGGCAGCTCGCTGAAGATCTGCCTGGTGGCAGAAGGGGGCGCCGATGTCTATCCTCGTCTCGGGCCCACTTCGGAATGGGATACGGCAGCCGCCCAGGCAGTACTGGAACATGCTGGCGGCAGTCTGGTAGACGTATCAGGCACTCCGTTGCGTTATAACACCAAGCCGTCGCTGCTCAATCCGGAGTTTTTCGCCCGCGGCCGCACGCCGCATGCCTGGCACCAGTATCTTGCTTGAGGGGTTGTTGATGAAAACAAAAGCTTTTGGTCTTGCCCTGCTGTTATCGACCTTGCCTGCAGTAGCAGCCAACAATGCCACTGTTGATAAATCTATTAATCAATGCAATCAAAGTATTAAAGAAGGAAATGCATCAAAAGCATTAGATTACGCCAACGCAGCTCTGCAGTTGGACAAGAGCAGTCATGATGCTTTGCTATGCAAGGGCCGCGCGTATGACGCCCTCCAGCAATATCCCCAGGCAATCGAGGCGCTGCAGGCCAGCGAAAAAGCGGCAACTGATGCCAATCAGCGCATGCTGTCCCTGCTGATTCTGGGTAATGTACAGCGGGAGGCGGGCCAGCGGGCGCAGGCGCTGGAAACCTATGAAAAGGGCCTGACAGTCGCCCGGGCTGAAAAGAGCAGCAGCTTCGAGCGCGCCAGCCAGAATATGATCGGCGATACGCAACTGGAGGGCGGGCAGCCCGATGAAGCCTTGAAGAGTTACCAGCAGGGCAGCCAGTTGGCGGCCAACGATAATGAGCGAGGCGAAAGCTATGCGCGCATCGCTTCAGCGCACGACAAGCTGGGCAATCCGGCCGGCGCCATCGAGTACCAGATCAAGGCCATGCTGATGCAGGAGCAGGCGGGTGAGCGTGATGAATACGCCAATGCCGGCCTGGACTTGTCACACTACTACCTCAAGGCCAAGGATTACACCGGCGCCGAAAACACCATCAACAAGGTACTGAAGTTTGCCAAGGATAACGGCAGCCCGTACTGGGAGGCACGTTCCAGTTATGTGCTGGGCCAGGTCAAGGCTGCGCAGGGGGATGTCGAAGGCGCGCGCACCCTGATGCTGGCGGCACACCATACAGCCCGGCAGATCGGAGCGACTTCGCTGGCTAACGAAATCGGCAACGCCATGCTTGATCTGGAGAAGAAATAGCACTCCTGCGTTAACCGTTGTCATAAATAACTGTAAGGTTGACTGTCGGTCCACGACTAACCGGTAACAAACAGCAGCACTGACAGGAGATGGCAACATGTTGATACGCAAAAAGCCCGATGTCGTTGCATCGGAAATCACGCCTCGCGAGGTGTATGAAAACCGTCGGGAATTCCTCAAGCTGGCCGGCTTCGGCCTCGCAGCGGGGGCCGCTGTTGCCACTGGCCTCTTATCCACGCGGGTCGAAGCGGCGGAAGTTAAGCATGGCCGCAAGATCGACCACTTCAGCAAGACCCGCTATGGCGCTGAAGAGAAGCTCACCCCATACCAGGACGTCACGACCTACAACACCTTCTACGAGTTCGGCACCAGCAAGAGCGATCCTTCCTATAACGCCGATTCCCTGAAAACGCGGCCCTGGACTGTCAGTATCGAGGGCGACGTTAAAAAGCCCAAAACCATCTCCATAGAAGAGCTCTACAAGATTGCGCCGCTGGAAGAGCGCATCTACCGCATGCGTTGCGTAGAAGGTTGGTCCATGGTCATTCCCTGGGTGGGCCTGCCGCTCTCCAAGCTGATCAATTGGGCTGAGCCTACGGCCAACGCGAAGTATGTGGAATTCATCTCTCTGGCCGACCCCATGCAGATGCCAGGCGTGCGCGTGCCCATTCTTGATTGGCCGTATGTCGAGGGTCTGCGCATGGATGAAGCGATGAACCCGCTGACGATTCTTGCGGTGGGCCTGTATGGCGAAGTGCTACCCAACCAGAACGGTGCGCCGCTGCGCTTGGTCGTGCCATGGAAGTACGGTTTCAAGGGCGCCAAATCCATCGTGAAAATCCGCTTTACTGACAAAATGCCTCAGACGGCATGGATGAAAGCGGCACCGGACGAATACGGCTTCTATGCCAACGTGAATCCGCAGGTAGATCACCCACGCTGGAGCCAGGCCACAGAGCGCCGCATTGGCGGCGGGCTTTTCACTCCACGCATCAAGACCCAGATGTTCAATGGCTATGCGGAACAGGTGGCACAACTGTATACCGGCATGGATTTGCGCAAGAATTTCTAGCCATGCCCAGCAAGAAACAAATCGCTTGGATCAAGGCAGGGCTCTTCATTGCAGCGCTGATTCCACTGGCGCGGCTGTTCTGGCTGGGCTTTCGTGATGATCTTGGCGCCAATCCGGTGCAATTCGTCGAGCACCAGACTGGCCTGTGGGCGCTGATCATCCTGCTGGTTACCCTGAGCATGACGCCGATCCGGCTGCTGACCGGCATGGCCTGGCAGATACAGCTGCGGCGCATGATGGGCCTTTTCATGTACTTCTACGCCTGCCTGCATTTCACGACCTACATCTGGCTGGATCACTGGTTCGCCTGGAGTGAAATCACCAAGGATATCGCCAAGCATCCGTACGTCCTGGTCGGGTTTACCGCCTTTGTACTGACGACGCCGCTGGCCATTACCTCCAATCGTGCTGCCATGCTGAGACTGGGGCCGAACTGGAAGCGGCTGCATTCGCTGGTTTACCTCATTGGCATCCTCGCAGTGCTGCATTTCCTGTGGCTGGTCAAAAAGGATATTCGAGAACCGCTGATCTACGCGCTTATCCTGGCGCTGCTGTTAGGCATTCGGCTTTATTACAGAAAGCCAGGCAACAAATCGCAGCAAGCAGTACCCAAGGCGCAACTCAATCAACAACGTTAATAACAAGGGGTGAATCATGTCTGTGGCTATCCGCTATTACTTTTGCGCGCTCAATCTGCTCGACCGTATCGCGCCTATCCTTCCACCGCTGATCCTCCGACTGGCTCTGGCCTGGGAGTTCGGCGAATCCGGATACGAGAAACTCATTGGCGATAACTGGTTTGCTGATGTCAGCTTTCCCTTCCCATTCAGTGTCTTGCCGGCAGATGTGAGCTGGCACATTGCCACCTTCTTCGAGCTGGGAGGGGCGGTCGCCCTGATTCTCGGCCTGGCGACACGCTTTTTCTCGCTGTCGCTGATGATCCTGACGGTCGTTGCCATTTCGGCAGTGCATTGGCCCGAGCACTGGAATACTTTCGGCGAGCTGCTCAAGGGTTACCGCATCATCGACGAAAACGGCGATGGCTTCGGCAATTACAAGCTGCCC
>DASTRT010000070.1:0-2307 GCA_035761085.1 Methylophilaceae bacterium | reverse complement strand
AACCGCATCCTCAAATCGAGGATGCGGTTTCGCATCTTTGATCGTTAATCAGTAGGTTCCAGGTTCGAATCCTGGTCGGGGAGCCAACATCTTTTCAGAGCCACGGCCTTCGTGCGAAGCGTTGAACCGCACCGGATTTCCTACAACGCTTCTCCGAGTCGCAGACAAGCGCCCGATCAGCTCGGGCGCTGTGTTTTCTCGACACCATTGGCCGCTGCGCCAGAGCGTCGACATGCGCTCGTGTACCGCGGAGTGTGCCATGGCATCTCCAGCTTCCACGAGCGTCGTTATGGCGACGTCATGCTGCTATACTTCAGTTGGTAAGGTTCTAAGGCCGGTTGGGTGACGATCGTTCGCGTGCTCCGCTGGCTAGGAACATAGACTGCTACCGCTTGTTACACCCCCGCCAGGGCGTAGCAGACGGCAGGCAATGGTGTTACTCGGTTCGGCTCACTGGCAACAGTAGAGGGAGCTGAAGTAACGGCCAATCGGACACCCACCCCAGTAGAGAGTTGCTTGTCAGGCGACTATTGAGGTGGGTGTTTGATTCCCCGATGACGGCTTGATTCGCGCCTGCTCCTTGAAGGCGTCGAACGACGCACGTGAGATACGAACCACCCCTCCAAAATTGGATCCCTCGAGCTTACCTTCACGAATCCATTTATACACGGTGAATCGACTGACTCTGAGCCGGGTCGCGACCTCGTTCACTTTCAGGTACTCCTCTTCACCGTCGGTCATAGGCACCCCCTGCATGTTTGCCATGTGAGAGCGAGTATACGTTGTTGACATTTGTTTGTCAAGTTGCTATACTGGTTCTATATACACCATCAACTCATATCAACAGCTTTAAGTCGGTGATTGGGAGAAATAGGGGCATACTGCTACCGCCCAGTGTAGCGATGTAGAACGCCCAGCTAACCAGTATTCTTCCTACAGCTATGGTCATATGACAATACCTCTTGTCCGAGACGGACAAGAATTCACATCTACTGGAATGAAATACCTGGTGCCTTTTCCTTGTTTCAACGTTTTAGCCCCAGGTACGTCATATGACTACACCTCTTGTTCATATTGAACAAGAACCAGCTTATATAGCCAGATATTGACCTCAGATACACGATATACCTTGATTGCTAGTTTATGTTCGTACAGGCCAGGGCGATGATGGAGGCCAGCACTTTCAGCTCGAACCCAGGATTCGTGCGGGCGTAGAGCTGTTCCAGGCCCATTTTCTCACACTGACTGTTGACCGTCTCAATCGTGTGGCGATAGTCATGCAGTTCAATATCATCGACAAACCAGGCATGTGGCTGCATGGTGGCTTTCCGTATTGGAATCAGCCGCACGCCTGTGTCGGTCAGCATGCTCGCCTCGTCATCGGCACTGTTGTAGGCTTTGTCGCCAAACACTCGCGCGCCGGGTGGCAACAGCACTGCCAGTTCGTGAATCGGCGTCAAATCGTGAAAGGCGGCTGGCAGCAACGGAAAGCTGACCGGGATGCCGGCAGGGGTGCAGATCAGGTGCAGCCGCCAGCCGAAGAACTTCTCCTTCTTGGCCGCACAATAGCCACAATAGTCGCGACCGTGCACTTTTCGGCAGCGCCGAGCGCGCACGCGGCGGCAGACCGGGAGAGGCAGGCTATCAATGACGAAGACCTCGCCGCTGAGCAAGATTTCGCCCAGCGTCGTGGCAATGAACGCCAGCCAGTCGGCGAGCTTGTGCAAGCGGCGATTGAAGCGCGTGACATCAATTCGTCCGGACAGAGAGTGTGTTTCGCGCAGGATGCACACCGCCCGCTCGTGATGGTTTTGAAAGTACTTGGCGGACGCGATCGCGATCAGAACAACCTCCGAATCGGGCACCTGCGCACGCACGTCACTGTGGTGGCCCAAGCGCTCCATGAGCGTGTCGATCAGCACAAAAGCCGTTATAATCCAATCGGCGTCCATTGGTTTCTCCTGGTCAGCGATTTGGTTTCAGCACCCGTAATCGTGACCGAAGGTTCCAGGGGCGTCAACTAGCAATCAAGGTATTCTTTATCAGGAACTTCAAATTAGCACAGAGATGATCCGTACATTGTTCATCAGCAGTGTCGTTACAGGTGAGCTTGAGACCATTGCTGCCAATTATACCGCCAAAACGGGCTGACATCGGGGAGGTGATTGATGGGCTGCCGCCGAACGCCTGCGGTTCAGCTGCGCCGCCCTTCTGGATCAGGAACGCGGTCGAGCAGAAACAGCCTTCAAAATCGCGCCGATCTCGCTCGACGCGCAGCGGCGTCAGCTACAGCGGCCTGTTGGGCGG
>DASTRT010000069.1:0-5054 GCA_035761085.1 Methylophilaceae bacterium | reverse complement strand
CAGCGACATCGTCGCGCTCTCGCGTGAGTCGCTCAAGAACAACGGCCGTATCGAGCTGCCGCACAGCGCTCGCGAAATCCTGCTCAACGACCAGTACGACAAGACCTATTTCAGCATTCTCGACGAGAACGGCAAGCTGCTCGCAGGCGACGGCCGGCTGCTGGTACCTTCCATCGACGCCAGGGACGAGGACGGCATCGTGTTCTACGATGATGTGATCAATGGCGAAGAGGTCCGCGCCATCGCTACCGAATTTCAATCGATCATTAACGGCCAGCAGCATAACTGGCTGGTGCTCGTCGGTGAAACCCGCAACAAGCGGGAGGGTCTGGCGCGCGATATCCTGACGGGCTTTGTCGTGCCACAGGCGCTCATCATCCTGCTCGCTGCAGGGCTGGTGGTATTTGGCGTACGTCGTGGCCTGGGTTCGCTCGAGGAGCTGCGAGCCGCGCTCGCCCGCCGATCGCACAATGACATGCGGCCGCTGGATACGCCCGACGTGCCGGAAGAAGTGCAGCCGCTCATGCGCGAGCTCAACAGTCTGCTGATGCGGCTGGAAGCGGTGTTCGAGTCACAGAAGCATTTCATCAGCGATGCGGCGCACCAGCTGCGTACGCCGCTGGCCGGCCTGACCGCACAGATCGATCTCGCGCGTTCACAGGCCAACCCGCCGCAGACGGCGCATGCGTTGGAGCAGATGAAGGCGGTGTCGGACCGGCTCAATCATGCCGTCAACCAGCTGCTGTCGCTGGCGCGTAACGAAGCCGGCACGGGCAGGGCTCCGGAGATGGCGCCGCTGGACCTCGATGAGTTTGCCCGTGATGTCACCCTGGAATGGGTCGAGCGGGCCGTCGAGCACGGTGTCGACCTAGGCTTCGAGGGCGACGGCCGGCATACGGTGGTACTGGCTGATGCGGGGCGCCTGGCCGAGGCGCTCGACAACCTCATTGACAATGCGCTGAAGTATTGTCCGCGCGGCAGCGTAGTCACGGTGCGCGTGAATGGCCGGACTCTATCCGTGGAAGACAACGGGCCGGGCATTCCCATTGAGGAGCGTGAGCGGATTTTCGAGCGGTTCCATCGACTGCTGGGCCATCGCAAGGATGGCAACGGGCTTGGTCTCGCCATCGTCAAGGAAATCGTCGAGATGCACGGCGCGACGATTGCGGCCGGGCAGCCGCCCAGCGGGCGAGGCGCACTTTTCCTTATAAATTTCCCGGCGTCAGACGAAACCGCCGGAGACTGAATCTGGGCTAGCCTGCGGTACCGGGCAGGGCGACAGTTTCCACTTGCATGCCGCCGCGGGTGGGAATGGGCTCGTAGTCATGCTCGCTGAAACCGACATCCCCCGGCCGCCATCCACTAGGACGGCGCACTGCACCCCAGAAGCGCTTAAGCGTATGCCACTGCATGGCGATTAGTCCGCGCTTGTTGTCCGCATCCACCACCGGGTCAGACACGCCAGTTGGCTTGGGCGGCTCGCCATAGAGCGCTGTGCCGAACAGGACGTCCCACACCGAGAATACCTGGCCGAAATTGCAGTTATGCAGCTCCGGTCGTTGCGGGTCGACCACCATGTGATGCAGCCGATGGAATTTGGGATCGACCAGCAGCTTGTCGAAGATGCGGCCGAAGCCGAAGCGCACATTGGTGTGCGAGAAATTCTGGATGAGTTCGCTGATCAAGGTCAGCCAGGCAAACTCGGCGATATCCACGCCCATGAGAATGCCGACCGATGCCAGGATGAACGACTGCAAAATCCCATCGAGGTAACTGCCGCGATCGTTGGTCCAGCAGCTCATCTGGCGCTGGCTGTGATGCATGCTGTGCAGTGCCCACCACCAGGGAATCAGGTGCTGCAGCCGGTGCATCCAGTAGTAGACGAAATCATAGGCCAGATAATAGATGCCGAGCAGCAGCACGGGATGGTGATCCAGCCAGGGCAGCCAATGCCTGACATTGAATGTGGGCTCCGCGCTGGCGGGGCCGGTGTCGAGCAAATGGTCGAACGGCGACAGCACGAGGTAGCTGAATATCGGGAACAGGCCGAGCAGCATGATGAGCGTGTAGAGGCGGTCTATCCTGGTCAGGCGCCGATCCTCCCAGCGTTCGGCCGGCGCCAGGCTCTCCAGCGGGCGGAACACCAGCGCGATGATGCCGATCTGCAGCAGGGTGATCATGCTAGCTTCGCTGATCTTGAGTGGCTCGAGCGAGGGGTCATACATGTGCAGCAGCGACATTCCTGGTAACACCAGGTGCTGGCTCAGCCAGACGATTGCGTGTTGCCAGAGGTTTGAAATTTCACTCATGAACGGGAAAGTGCATCAATGAGACAAAGCGGCTCGGATGCCTGATGTTAAAGAAGCGGGACTACGGGTGCAAGCAGGCGAAAGCTGGGAGACGTGAAATGCATGAGCCGCAAGGGCTGGGGGAGATGGTCGGGGTGAGAGGATTCGAACCTCCGGCCTCCGCGTCCCGAACGCGGCGCTCTACCAGGCTAAGCTACACCCCGAACTGTTACTAGTAATCGCGCGTGACCGCGAATTCCGCCAATTTTAACAAAGCGTCCAGATGTTTTGAATGCGGAAGATGGGCGATGGCCGCACAACCCTTCTCGGCTTCCTCGCGCGCAAGCTCGCGCACATGGACCAGCGCGCCGGTTTCCTGTACGGCCTGCAGCACGGCTGGCAGGTCCTTGAGGCCGCCTTCCGTGATGGCGCGGCGAATGATATCACGCTGCCCTTCGTTGCCGTGACGCATGGCGTACAGCAGCGGCAGGGTAGGCTTGCCTTCTGCCAGGTCGTCGCCCAGGTTCTTGCCGATATCGTGGTCGCTGCCGAAATCCAGCACGTCGTCAATGAGCTGGAAAGCTGTACCCAGCCGCATGCCATATTCTGCGAGAGCGGCCTCGTCGTGGGCGGAAGCACCGCTGACGATGGCACCGAGACGGGTAGCCGCTTCAAACAGCTTGGCCGTCTTGTAGTGGATCACCTTAAGATAGGCTTCGTCGGTGATATCCGCATCGTGGCAGTTCAAAAGCTGCAGCACTTCGCCTTCGGCAATGATGTTGGTGGCTTCGGCCAGCACTTCCATGACGCGCATGTTCTGCACCTGCACCATCATCTGAAAAGCGCGCGAATAGACGAAATCGCCCACCAGTACGCTGGCGGCATTGCCGAACATGGTGTTGGCGGTGGCCTGGCCGCGACGCATGGAGGATTCGTCCACCACGTCGTCGTGCAGCAGGGTAGCGGTATGGATGAATTCGATAATGGCGGCCAGCTGATGATGCTGGGCATTGACGCTGCCGAAGGTGCCGGCCGACAGCAGCACCAGGGCAGGCCGCAGACGCTTGCCGCCGCTATTGATGATGTAATCCGCTACCCGGTTGATCAGGGCGACTTCAGAATGCAGGGAACGGCGGATGACTGCATCCACCGCAAGCATGTCTTGGGAAATGCAGGTATCAATGAAGGTTGAAGACACGTTAGACCGTCTGAAATAATTGGCGCGATTCTACCACAGCGCAATGCCGCGGAAAGGCGCTGCGACGGGCCGTGCTAACTGTCTGAATCCAGTTTGCTAATCCGGCAATTTTACGTATAATGCGCGATTCTTTGAATGTGCAGCAACGGGACAATCATGTACGCAGTCATCAAAACCGGCGGCAAACAATACAAAGTCGCAGCCGGCGATAAATTAAAAGTCGAAAAATTGGCAGGCGACGTTGGCAGCGACGTAACCTTTGATAAGGTACTGATGCTCGCGGACGGCGACAATGTTACCATCGGTGCTCCTCTGGTTGCTGGCGCAACCGTACCGGCCAAGATCATTTCTCCTGGCCGCGGCGACAAGGTCATGATTTTCAAGATGCGCCGCCGCAAGCATTACCGCAAGACGCAGGGCCATCGTCAAAGCTATACCGAAATCGAAATCGGCGCCATCGGTGGTGAAGCCAAGAAGCCCGCCAAGGCAGCCAAAACCGCAAAGAGCAAGGAAGAGTAAACCATGGCACACAAAAAAGCAGGCGGCAGTTCCCGTAACGGCCGCGACTCACAGGCCAAGCGCCTCGGCGTCAAGGCTTTCGGCGAGCAGATCGTTTCCGCAGGCAGCATCATCGTTCGCCAGCGCGGTACCCGTATGCATGCGGGTGAAAACGTCGGTATGGGCAAGGATCACACGCTGTATGCCAAGGCTGACGGCAAGGTGACCTTCACGGTCAAGGGCGCGCTGCGTCGCAAGATGGTGAATGTTGTTCCCGCTTAAGTCAGGAAAATAGCATCGAAAAGCCCTATCTATCCGGTAGGGCTTTTTTGTTTGTGGCAGATTGTTTTTTCGAGCGCATTGCTTTGTTGCGCGGTACTCGCAGCCTCGCCGTACTGTTTGTACTGTCTCAGCTGCTTTGCTCCTGGCGCCTCGCACTGCATCTCGAAATTCCAATCTGCCGAATAGCGAATTCGGTATAGTCCGATTAAGTGTACTGAAATTGATACAGCGGAGTGAGCACCGCGCAAGCCCGAGCTGGCAAGCGCAGCCATTTTAGATATGAAGTTTATCGATGAAGCAACGATCAAGGTGTATGCCGGCGACGGCGGCAATGGCGTTGCCACGTTCCGCCGCGAGAAATACGAGCCCATGGGCGGCCCCAGTGGCGGCGACGGCGGCAAGGGCGGCTCCATCTATGCCATCGCGGACCGCAACATCAATACCCTCGTTGACTACCGCTATACCCGCAATTTCCGAGCCCAGCGAGGCGAGAATGGCCGTAGTGCCGGCTGCTACGGTGCGCAGGGCGAAGACACGCTGCTGCGCGTACCGGTCGGCACTGTCATCAGCGACAAGGGAACCGGCCAGGTCGTGGCCGACCTCGCCGAAGACGGCCATAAAGTCTTGCTGGCCAAGGGCGGCAAGGGGGGTCTGGGCAACATCCATTTCAAGTCCAGTACCAACAGAGCTCCGCGGCAGTGTACCAAGGGTGAGCCGGGCGAGGAATTCGAGCTCTATCTCGAACTGAAAGTGCTGGCTGACGTCGGCCTGCTGGGCATGCCCAATGC
>DASTRT010000068.1:0-14127 GCA_035761085.1 Methylophilaceae bacterium | reverse complement strand
CTTTCGGCAGCATGCTGACGCCGACATTGGAAGCTGCGGAAAAGCTCGACACCACGGTAGCCAACATGCGCTTTGTGAAGCCGCTCGATCTGGAGCTGATAGCCAGGCTCGCTGCGGAGCACGAGTTGCTGGTCACGGTGGAGGAAAATACGGTTCAGGGCGGTGCCGGTGCGGCTGTCCTGGAAGCTTTGCAAAGCATGAAGTCGAATGTGCGTACGCTCTGCCTTGGTCTGCCGGACGAATTCATCGAGCATGGTATCCATGAAACGATGCTGGCGGAATGTGGTCTTAACGGCGAGGGCATCGTTGCCGCAATTGAGGCAAAATTAACCTAGTGATATACTCAGGTATTATTTAACGCGAGAACACCATGAATCAGCCTGCCATTCCTGCCATTGAAGACGTCCAGAATACGCCCGACACGCGGCATCTGGCCATCGACAAGGTCGGCATCAAGTCCATCCGCCACCCGGTGCGCGTAAAGGACAAGACCGGCGGCGTGCAGCACACGGTTGCCATGTTCAACATGTATGTGCACCTGCCGCACAATTTCAAGGGCACACACATGTCGCGCTTCGTCGAGATTCTCAACATGAACGAGCGCGAAATTTCCATCGAGAATTTCGAGACCATCCTGCGGGAAATGGTGAAGCGCCTGGAAGCGGAATCCGGCCATGTGGAGATGACCTTCCCTTACTTCATCAACAAGGCAGCCCCGATCTCCGGCGTGACCAGCCTGCTCGATTATGAAGTCACGTTCATCGGCGAGATCAAGGATGACAAGTTCAATATCACAGTCAAGGTGGTGGTGCCTGTCACCAGCCTTTGTCCGTGCTCCAAGAAGATCTCCGACTACGGCGCGCACAACCAGCGTTCGCATGTGACCATCACTGCCTGTATCAACGATTTCATCTGGGTGGAAGACCTGATCCGCATGGTGGAGACGCAGGCTTCCAGCGAGCTCTTCGGCCTGCTGAAGCGTCCCGATGAAAAATACGTCACCGAGCACGCCTACGACAATCCGAAATTCGTGGAAGACATGGTGCGTGATGTGGCTGCCCAGCTCAATGCCGAGCGGCGCATCGATGCTTATATCGTGGAATCCGAAAATTTCGAGTCGATCCACAACCACTCGGCCTATGCGCTCATCGAGCGCGACAAGCGCAAGCCAGCGTAACTTTCTCAGTATTTTTTGGTAAGCGTGAGGGTAACCCCCTCGCGCTTCATATCCATCCGGTTAAGGGCGCTCATGCCTAGCAGCACCACAGGCGGCGAATCGCCTTCGTTGACCACTGCATTGACCTGATGCAATACGACGCTGCCCAACTTAAGCGTATTCACCACTACTTCATAGGCGAGGATGGCACCATTGGCAGTTTGGAGTGAGACTCGCTTGCCTTGTTTATAGTCGATGCCCGCCCGCCGCGCATCACTACTATTCATAGCCACGACGCTGGCGCCCGTATCCACCAAAAGTTTCAGTGTTACTCCATTGATCTGCGCGTCTGTAAAGTAATGACCCGTCGGGTCCGCATATAGCACGGCACTGCCGGGGACCGAGGCAGTTGAGCCAGAAACCGAAGCGGCCTGCCCCATGCCCAGCTCCTGGCGTCTACCCTCCACTTCGAGCACAGCTTTTTTACTGTCGGCAGATATCAGTTTCACCCCTTCAGCCGACTGTCCGACCGACAACGTTTTAGGTCTACCGTTGTTGATCATGACGACGGCCTTTCCATTGAACAGGCCGACGATATTGATCTGTGTTTCCGCCAAAATAGGAAGCGAGATAGCGAGGCAGAGCAGCGAAAGTACCAAGCGCCAGACTTGCATCAACATGCCCTTCAAGTTGTTATTCTGCCTGCACGCTGTATCAACCAGCAGAACAGGATGCAGCCCAGCATAGCGCACGAGGCAGCAAGGGTAAACGTCCAGCTCGGGCCCAACGTCTCCCAGCCGGCCCCGCTCAGGACACCGCCCACGGTTCCGCCCAACCCATAGGAAACGCTGGTGTAAAAGCCCTGCCCCTTGGATTGATGTCGCCCCTTGAAATAGCGATGCGTGAGAGCCACAGCAGAAGCATGGTAGGAACCGAAAGTGGCAGCATGCAGGATTTGCGCAAAGACAATCAGCCACCACCACTCCACGGCCCAACCGATGAGCGTAAAGCGGACGAAGGCGATCAGCAGGCTGGCCGCCAGTATGCGCTTGAGTCCGAACCAGGCCGTGAGTCGCGGCATGAACAGAAATACGATGATTTCGCTAATGACACCCAGCGCCCACAACCATCCGACTTCAGCCGAGCTGTAGCCATGGTCGACCAGATAGATGGAATAAAAGGTGTAGTACACACCATGTGCGGCGGACATGGAGAAACAGGCGGCCAGCAGTGCAATCACTTCACGACGGCGCACGATGGACCACAAGGACGTTTCGTCGACGTGCTGCACCGATGTGTACGGTTCCGGGATATTGCGGGAAAACGCCAGCACCAGCCCCAGCAAGGCCAGCACGACCCAAAGCAATGAATTGATCGATGTATGTTCGATGAGGTAACCCAGGCCGATTACTGCCAGGATAAAGCCGATGGAGCCCCATAGACGGATGTGCCCGTAACGGTCGAAACGGTCGCCCAGATGCCCCAGCGTGACGACCTCGATCAAGGGCAGCGAGGCGCTCCAGAAAAAACTCAGGGAAAGCATGACGGCAAACAGCCACCAGAAACTCTCGCCCCAGAATACGCCTAGGTAGGAAACCAGGCTCAAGCCCGCCAGCCACTGGATGATGTGTACCCGTTTTCCAGTATGGTCAGCCAGCCAGCCCCACAGGCTGGGAGCAAAGATACGCGCCACCTGGAACAGCGACATCAGGATGGCGATCTGCAAGGCACTGAACGTCAGAGATTTGAGATACAGACTCCAGAACGGCGTGAAGGCGCCGACGAAACCGAAATAGGCAAAATAGAAGCCGGAAAGGCGCCAATAGAGGGGGGCTTGCATGTCCTGAACCAAAAAATGGCAACCTGAAGGTTGCCATATGGAAATCAAATCCTGGGTGTGTCGGTTACCACATCACCACATTGAGCGCGATGGCGCAATGCGTGGTCGATCAGCACCAGTGCCAGCATGGCCTCGGCGATGGGCGTGGCACGCACGCCTACGCAAGGATCGTGGCGGCCGGTGGTCTGCATCTCGACCGGCTGTCCATTCTTGTCGATAGAGCGCCTAGCCTGGGGAATGCTGGAAGTGGGTTTCAGTGCAATGTGTACCTGGATATCCTGGCCGGTGGATATGCCGCCCAATACGCCGCCGGAATAATTGGTGGCAAAGCCCTCCGGCGTCAGTTCGTCGCCGTGCTCCGAGCCGCGCTGCGCGACGCTGGCGAAGCCGGCACCGATTTCCACGCCCTTGACAGCGTTGATGCCCATCATGGCATGTGCAATATCCGCATCCAGGCGATCATAAACGGGTTCTCCCCAGCCTACAGGCACGCCCTGCGCTACAACTGAAATTCGCGCGCCCACGGAGTCGCGCTCTGAACGAATTTTATCCAGATAGAGTTCGAGGTCGGGCACGATGCCTGCATTGGGGGAGAAAAACGGGTTTTGATTAACCGCATCCCAATTTTCAAAAGGAATTTCGATTTCGCCCAGCTGACTCATATAGCCACGAATCACGACGCCATAGCGCTCCTTGAGCCACTTTTTGGCGATGGCGCCCGCTGCCACACGAACCGCGGTTTCCCGCGCACTGGACCGCCCGCCGCCGCGATAGTCGCGTATGCCATATTTCTGCCAGTAGGTGTAGTCGGCATGGCCGGGGCGGAAGGTTTCGGCGATGTTGCCATAGTCCTTGCTACGCTGGTCCTCATTGCGGATCAGCAGGCCGATGGGTGCGCCCGTGGTCTTGCCCTCGAACATACCGGAGAGAATCTCCACGGTATCGGATTCCTTGCGCTGGGTGACATGACGCGAGGTACCGGGTTTGCGGCGATCCAGTTCAATCTGGATATCGGCAGCAGAGAGTTCCAGACCGGGCGGGCAGCCATCCACCACGCCGCCGATGGCCGGACCGTGGGATTCGCCGAAAGACGTCAGCGTGAAAAGCGTACCGATTGTGTTTCCCGACATGTGGAATCTCGCAATTTTTCTCGTAACTCAGGCAGGCTGAAGTTTACCACGCCTGACTATTGCATTAACCCTGGCGCTTCAATCCTGCGATCCATCTTTCGTATACCGGTCGTGCCACGGTCTGCAACCCTGCCACTTTATTCCCCAGATCGTGCTGGATAGCTTCAGGCTGCTGCACCCCGGGGCTATCGGACGCATTGCGGATTTCACTGCCTCCAACCTCGCACCAGCTTTTCACCATGTTCGCCGTCATTTCGATATGGCACTGGAACGCCAGGTGCTTGCCGATGCTGTAAGCCTGGTTGCGGCAGTATGGGCTGGATAACAGATGGGTAGCGCCGGCAGGCAAGTCGAAGGTTTCGCCATGCCAGTGAAACACCTGGAACCTGGACGAATCACCAAACCAGTGCCGGGCTTCTGCGTTGTCACTTGTCGTAACTTCACCCCAGCCGATTTCCTTGATGGGATTTCTGCCCACCTTCGCGCCCAAGGCCTTGCTGATCAACTGACCACCCAGGCAATGCCCAAGCACAGGGATATCCAACTGCATGGCTTCCCGTATGCGGCTAAACAAGGGAGGCAGCCAGGGCAGATCGTCGTTGACACTCATCGGGCCGCCCATTAAAACCAGGCCGCTGTATTCCGCGATGGAATCCGGCACAGACTGATCGGCGTCAATCTTTACCAATTGCCATGGAATGGCATGCTCATCCAGGAAGCTAGCCAGAAAGCCCGGGCCTTCGATGGCCGCATGGCGAAAAATGACGACGGGTTTCATGAGCTCCCCTAGTCTGCTTGTTTCCACTCGCCCGGCTTGAGATTGTCAAGCGTATAGCGACCGATGGCATATCGAATGAGGCGCAGCGTGGGAAACCCAACCTTGGCGGTCATGCGCCGGACCTGGCGATTCTTGCCTTCATGGATTTCCATTTCCAGCCATGAGGTGGGAATGGCCTTACGCTCGCGGATGGGTGGATTGCGCGGCCAAAGATTTGTCGGTTCCGCAATGCGCTCAACACGTGCCGGCTGGGTAATGAAATCGCCCAGATCCACACCCCTCCTCAACGGCTGCAGATCGCTATCGGTCGGATCGCCTTCCACCTGCACCCAATAGGTCTTGGTTTCCTTGTGTTTGGGATGCGACAGGCGGTGCTGCAAGGCCCCATCATCGGTTAAAATAAGCAGACCTTCACTGTCCGTATCCAGGCGCCCTGCCGCGTAAACTCCCGGCACGCTGATGTAGTCCTTCAAGGTTTGGTGTTTTTCATGGGCGCTGAACTGGCACACGACACCATAGGGTTTATTAAAAAGAATCAGCATTTATTTTTAACAGGAATTTCGATGGCTACAAAGATCCAAGTGCCTGCCAGCGGCAAAAAGATTACAGTGAATCCGGACAACACGCTCAATGTCCCTGACCAGCCGATTATCCCATTTATTGAAGGCGATGGTATTGGCGTCGACATTACGCCAGCCATGATCAAGGTAGTCGACGCTGCTGTAGCCAAAGCCTACAAGAACAAGCGGTCCATTGCCTGGATGGAAGTCTATGCCGGAGAGAAATCGACTCGTGTATACGACAAGGACACCTGGCTATCCAAAGACACCATGCAGGTGCTCAAGGATTATGTTGTATCCATCAAGGGGCCACTGACCACACCTGTGGGCGAAGGCATCCGGTCGCTCAACGTCACGCTGCGCCAGGAGCTGGACTTGTACGTCTGCCTGCGACCTGTTCAGTACTTCCAGGGTGTGCCCAGTCCGGTCAAGCACCCAGAGAAAACCGATATGGTGATCTTCCGCGAAAATACCGAGGATATCTATGCCGGCATCGAATGGGCGGCCGATACCGATGAAGTCAAAAAAGTCATCGCTTTCCTCAGCGACATGGGCGTCCGCAAGAAAATCCGTTTTCCGGAAACCTCGGCCATCGGCATCAAGCCGGTGTCGGAAGAAGGCAGCAAGCGCCTGGTGCGCAAAGCGATTCAATATGCCATCGACAACAATCGCAAGTCAGTGACCATCGTCCACAAGGGCAACATCATGAAGTTCACTGAAGGCGGCTTCAAGAACTGGGGTTATGAATTAGCCAGGGAAGAATTCGGTGCGGTGGAGATGGACGGCGGCCCATGGTGCAAACTGCCCAATGGCATCATCATCAAGGACAGCATCGCCGATGCCTTCTTGCAGGAAATTCTGCTCCACCCGCAAGACCATGATGTCGTCGCCACGCTCAACCTCAATGGCGACTACATTTCCGATGCACTGGCAGCACAGGTAGGCGGTATTGGCATCGCACCCGGGGCAAATCTATCCGATACCGTCGCCATGTTTGAGGCTACACACGGCACCGCCCCCAAGATTGCCGGGAAGGATATTGCCAACCCCAGCTCACTGATTCTGTCAGCGGAAATGTTGTTGCGGCATATTGGCTGGGTGGAAGCCGCGGACCTGGTATTGAGCGGAGTAGCCAAGGCAATCGCGGCAAAACGTGTGACCCATGATTTTTCGTCTCAAATGGAAGATGCAGTGCAAGTGGGCACGTTACAGTTTGCTGAGGAAATCGTCAGCCAGATGTAGGCCTTAAAATCAAAACGGCCCAAAAGGGCCGTTTTGATTGAAGTCTGTCTTACTTGACCAGAAAACTTTAGGTCTTCTGGATATTGGAGGCTTGCTTGCCTTTCGGGCCTTCAGTCACGTCAAAACTGACGCGCTGACCTTCTTTCAGGCTCTTGTAGCCAGCCTCGACAATCGCGGAGAAGTGTGCGAACAAATCGTCGCCACCATCATCCGGGGTAATGAAACCAAAACCCTTGGAATCATTGAACCACTTTACGGTACCAGTTGCCATTTCTTACTTCCTTGCTAAACAGGGGAGGCGCCCCAAAAGTTTGTATTTCACGAACTAAAGTCGGTAGTGCCGGCTACATTGAGCTCGAATCCAAACGCCTTGAACGCGTTTTTACGTGGGTTAATGCTAGAAGTCAAGATTTTTTTGGGGTTTTTGCCCATTTTTGGTTGATTTTATGATTGAAATGTGTAAATACGCCGACACAATTCCCAACTTTACAAAAAAAATACTAGAGTGCATCATCACCGATGTTAAGGTAATGCATTAAATGAACCTTTTAAACATTAGAATAAAATAATGGCCGCTGCAGTTTTACCCACCAAGTTAGGCGGGCTTGCCCGGATGCTGGTCCAGGAAAAGCTTTTGACCGAGGATGAGGCATCGGCCATCCAGGCTTCTGCCAGTACTCAGCAGGTTCCGTTCGTTTCCCAGCTTGTTCAAAGCAAGAAAATTCCGGCATTGAAAGTGGCTGAAACAGCCGCTCATGCCTTCGGTTTTCCGCTGTTCGACCTCAATGCGCTTAACGAAGATTACCTGCCATCCAAAGGCATAGATGCGAAACTCATGCAGAGTAGCCGGGTAATGGCTCTGCAGAGCCGCGGCAATACTCTGTTCGTCGCCCTTTCCGACCCTACCAACCTGCATGCGCTCGATGATGTGCAGTTCCAGGTTGGAATGGCGCTGTCGCCCGTCGTAGTCGAGGACGACAAACTCAGCAAGTGGATTGAGAAGATCGCACAGGCCAGCGACACCAGCATGCAGTCGCTGAATGTAGACGATGATATCAACCTCGACATCGAGAGTGGAGACGAACCGGCGCAACCTGAAGTTTCCACGGTCGAGGTAGATGACGCACCGGTAGTCAAATATCTGCAGAAAGTTCTGCTCGATGCCATCAACATGGGTGCGTCAGACCTCCACTTTGAACCCTATGAGAAGTTCTACCGTATTCGCTATCGTATAGACGGCGTTCTGCAAGAGATTGCACAGCCGCCCCTGGCGATCAAGGAAAAGCTGGCCTCTCGCATTAAGGTTATTTCCAACCTGGATATTGCGGAGAAGCGGGTGCCACAGGATGGCCGCATGAAGCTGGTTTTGTCCAAAACACGGACCATCGACTTCCGGGTCAGCACGCTTCCCATGATTCATGGCGAAAAGATCGTCATGCGTATTCTGGACCCTACCAGCGCCACGCTTGGCATTGAAGCCCTGGGTTATGAGCCGGAGCAGAAAGAGGCCCTGCTGCATGCAGTAGGCCGGCCTTATGGTCTCGTGCTGGTCACCGGTCCAACCGGTTCCGGCAAGACGGTGTCCTTATATACTTGTCTCAATATCCTGAATAACCCCGGCGTGAATATTTCCACGGCGGAGGACCCAGCCGAAATTCCGCTTGCCGGCATCAACCAGGTCAATGTGAACGACAAACAGGGCCTGACCTTTGCGGCTGCACTAAAGTCTTTTCTGCGGCAAGATCCGGACATCATCATGATTGGGGAAATCCGCGACCTTGAAACCGCAGATATGGCCATCAAGGCTGCGTCTACCGGCCACATGGTACTTTCCACCTTGCACACCAATGATGCCCCTTCGACACTCACCCGCCTAGTCAATATGGGTGTCGCACCTTTTAACATCGCATCGGCCGTCTCACTGATCACCGCACAGCGATTGGCGCGCCGGCTTTGCAAGAACTGCAAGCAGCCTATGGATATCCCGAAAGATGCCTTGTTGGGCATGGGCTTCAGTGAAGCCGAACTTGCCGGAGACTGGGTACCGTATGGACCCAAGGAAGGCGGCTGCGAAATGTGCAATGGCGGATACAAGGGCCGGGTTGGTATTTACCAGGTCATGCCTATCAGTGATGCCATCAGCCGCATCATCATGAAGAACGGCACGGCCCACGATATTGCCGACCAGGCAAAACTCGAAGGCGTTCGCGATCTGCGCCAATCGGGTCTGTTGAAGGTCAAGCAGGGCTTGACCTCGATAGCAGAGGTAGAATCCGTCACCAATGAATAGCACTCGGAGATCAAAGGTTTAATATGGCTGCGCAAGCGGGCAAGGAAATCATCTATTCCTGGGAAGGCACGGACAAGAAAGGCAAGCGTGTCAAAGGGGAAATGAAGGCGAGCGGCGAGGCGTTCGTCAAGGCCACCTTGCGTCGCCAGGGCGTCAATGTCGCCAAGGTAAAGAAAGCAGGCGGCCTCAAGAAAGGCGGCAAGGTTACCGAAAAGGATGTCACCTTGTTCACGCGCCAGCTCGCGACCATGATGAAATCCGGGGTGCCGCTGCTGCAGGCTTTCGATATTGTGGGAAAAGGTCACAGCAATCCCGCCGTTGCAAAACTGTTAGGCGACATCAAGGCAGACGTGGAAACAGGCAGCAGCTTGAGTCAGGCCTTCCGCAAATACCCGCTCTACTTCGACAATCTGTTCTGCAATTTGGTGGGTGCTGGCGAAGCGGCAGGTATCCTGGACTCTCTGCTGGATCGACTGGCTACCTACAAGGAAAAGATCCTGGCTATCAAGGGCAAGATCAAATCTGCCTTGTTCTATCCCGTTTCCATTATTGTCGTAGCCTTCATCATTACAGCGGTCATCATGATTTTCGTGATCCCCGCGTTCAAGGAACTGTTCTCCAGTTTCGGTGCTGATTTGCCTGCTCCCACACTGTTCATCATGGCCGTGTCTGATTTCTTTGTTTCCTACTGGTGGGCCATTTTCAGCTCCATTGGCGGCGGGTTGTGGTTTTTCTTCTATACCTGGAAACGTTCCGAGAAAATGCAGGCCACCATGGACAGGCTGTTGCTGAAGCTGCCCCTGTTCGGCGATTTGATCAGGAAAGCAACGGTGGCTCGCTTCGCCCGTACGCTAGCGACCATGTTTGCAGCAGGCGTGCCTCTGGTGGAGGCGCTGGATTCGGTCGCCGGGGCGTCCGGTAACCGTGTTTATTACGACGCCACCAAGCAGATCCAGAGCGAAATCAGCACCGGCACCAGTCTGACCGTCGCCATGCAGAATTCGGAAGTCTTTCCCAACATGGTGCTGCAGATGGTTGCGATCGGCGAAGAGTCGGGCGCGCTGGATTCGATGCTTTCCAAGGTTGCCGATTTTTACGAAGGCGAAGTGGATGACGCTGTCGAAGCGCTGTCCAGCCTGATGGAGCCCATCATCATGGTCGTACTTGGTACGCTGATTGGCGGCATGGTCATCGCCATGTACCGGCCCATCTTCAAAATGGGCCAGGTCGTATAAGGTCCTAGTTTTTAGCAGGCTCTGCCATCGCCTTTTCCAGCTCGTCCGCAGGCAACGCCCCCTGTACTCTTTTACCGTTGGACAGGAAAATTGTGGGCGTACTGTTCACTCCCAGCTTGCGTCCGAGATTGGCCACCTTGTCTAGCGGTGTCTCGCATTCGGTACTATCCGCCAGCTGACCATTCAATATCCAGTTCTCCCAGGCCTTGCTGCGATCCGGAGCGCACCAGATAGCTCGCGCTTTGCGCCCTGCATCGGGATGCAGTTGCTCTAAAGGATAAAGAAAAGTATAGATCGTAACGTTGTCGATCTTCGACAGCTCGTTCTTTTCCAGCCGCTTGCAGTAAGGGCAGTCAGGGTCTGAAAAAACCGCTATCTTCCTGCTGCCATTGCCTTTTACTACCTTGATCGCCTGATCCAGGGGCAGCGTCGAAAAATCGATTTTGGTAAGCTCTTCCATACGTTGTCGCGTGACATCCGTCTTGGTTTTAGGATCGACCAGCCGCCCTTCGACAATAAGAAAGCTGAACTTGTCATCCGTGTAGATAATCTGGCCATTCAGAAAAACTTCGTAGAGGCCGGCATATGGTGTCTTGGTGATTTTCTGCACCGTAAGTTTGGGATAGGCGGTTTGTATCGCTTTGCGAATATCCGCTTCATCGGCCCAACTGCTGCTCGCCAAAAAGAGCGCGGTCATTGCCAATACCCATTTTTTATACGACATGTTGATTCCTTGTTTGTTCGTTTACGCCGCTAGCTAACGGCCTGTTTGATAATCTTGCGCTTGAGCACAGGCTGACAATCTACAGCCTTCATTCCCCGGTTGCGAATCGCGCCGACGAAAGGCAGCTCGCTTTCAAACAGCCAATTCAATCCATGTGTAGTCAGTTGCATGCGGCGCATATCGGTTTTGCGCGCCCGCTCATAACGTCTCAACATCATAAAGCTTCCGATATCTTCGTACGTTTTCCGTTGCTTCAGTATTTCAGTCAAGGCAACGACATCTCGAAAGCCCAGGTTCACCCCCTGCCCGGCCAAGGGGTGCACCTGATGGGCAGCGTCACCCACCAGCACAACACGTGGCTCGACCAAAGTCCCTGCTGCCTTCATGGATAGCGCAAATCCCTTCGCTGGCGTCACCGTTTGCAGCTGGCCCAATAAATGTCCACCTACTGCTTCCACGCGCGCTGCAAACTCACTCGCTTGCATGGCAAGCAGATGCTCTGACTCTCTCGTAGACCATACCAGGGAGATGCAGTTATGCGGCAAAGGTAGCCATGCCATGACCCCATGGCGGGTGAACCACTGCCTGGCGACGTTGCCATGGGCGAATTCAGCTTCAAAATTGGCCACGATACCCACTTGGTCATAGCCATGATGTTGTACCGGAATATCCGCCAGCTCACGAATGGTCGAGTTTGCTCCATCAGCGCCAATAATCAGCTTTGCCAGCAATGTCCTGCCATCCTCAAGCTCTAGCCGGGCATCTGAGTCCCCGACATTCAGCTCCACACATCGGCCCAGCATCAGCTCAATACCTGCTTTTTGCACTTCCTGCAGCAAGGCCGCGCGGAGAATCTTCTCTTCTATGATGTACGCGAGGTTGGGCAAGCCCGCCTCATAAGCACTGAAGCATAAAGTCGGCTGCGCAAAGGTCTCGGCATCCCGATCTCCCCATATTTCCATCGCATCGACTGGAGCAATTCTTTCCTGATCCAGGTTTTGCCAGACTCCCAGCGACTTGAGCCAATCCACATTGCCGGGAGTCAGGGTATAAATTCGGCTATCGAGCGAGGCATTCATCACCTCGTCGAGCGGCTTGCTGTCAAGCAAGGCTATGGACAATCCCAGGCGTGACAGAGTAATAGCGGAGGCTGCACCAACCAGGCCACTACCCACAACCGCGACATCGACGCTGCGAAAGGAAGCCGTCATCTACCGAAACTCATTTTCGAGACAAGCCGCTGCTTGAATGGCTTTACGAGATCAAGAACTCCCAAGCCCAGGCTGCGTGCTGCAGAGAGCCCGGCAAGCTCGTTGGAAAAGACATTCACCAGAAAATCGGTGAACAGCAAGCCTCCACGCGTGTCCGCCTGCCTTGCCTTGCGGTATGTTCGCAGCATTTCAGACTTGCCCCAGGCTTCAGGAGCGCATTTGCTGATCACATCCGCCAATTGCCAGGCATCGCGTAAGCCGATGTTGAAACCCTGCCCGGCGACCGGGTGCATGGTTTGGGCTGCGTTACCGATAATCGCCAGATGTGGAATCACTTCCGCTTCCAGGGTGGCTTGCCTTAAAGCAAAGCTCAGACGCGGCCCGACCCTGAGAAATTTCCCTACCCGATCACCGAAATGCTCATGGAGCATTTCCAGGAATTCGTCATCCGGAATTTGCAGCAGGGGGGCGATTTCCTCATCCTTGCCCGTCCACACCAGCGAAAACTCTGCCCCATTGGGTAACAGTGCCACTGGTCCGGCAGAAGTGAAGCGTTCGTATGCGATATTTCCATGAGGGAATTCGCTGGTCACCCGAGCAACCAAAGCACTGTGCCCATAATCCTTGACCCGGCGTTCTACGCCAGGAAGCCTCATGAGGCTGTTGCCGCCATCGGCCAGCACTGCAAGCTGAACAATTGCCCGCTGCGTGGTTCCGTCGGCATAGGAATACTCGATCTGAGCAGCTGTTTCATCAGGCTCAACTTGTGTGACTTTTGCGTTATGGACAACCTGAACCAGTGCCGACCTCGACAAGGCTGCATCGAGCGCCTCGCTCAATACACCATAAGAGAGAACGTAACCAAGAGCAGGTTGCCGATAATCATCAGCCTTCAACCGGGCACGTCCAAGGCTGCCACGCTGGGAAACATGGATGGTATTGATGGCGGTGGCTCGTGCTGCAAGTATGTCCCATACCCCCAGGCGCTCAAGAATCAAACGGCTTCCATAGGACAGCGCCAGCGCTCGCTGGTCGCGATGAGAAGCACCTCGATCCCGCGCCTCGAGAACCGTGACGGGAATTCCGTTCTGCTGCAAGGCAAGCGCCAGCGTGGCGCCGACCGGGCCACCACCTACAATCAGAATAGGCCTGGTATTTTCGGTTGGCATCCTAGACACGCTCAGTCATGAGCGTTTCAATATCGGCAACGGTTTTGGGCGCATCGGCGGTCAGGATGTCACAACCCTGAGGCGTAACCAGCACATCGTCCTCGATGCGGATGCCGATATTCCAGAAATGCTCGGGAATATCGTCTCCAGGCCGTACGTAACAGCCGGGCTCCACCGTCAAGGTCATGCCTGGCTCGAGCAAACGCCAACTGCCGTCCGGCAGCTTGTATTCCCCGGCATCATGAACGTCCAGTCCCAGCCAGTGCCCCGTCCTATGCATGTAAAAACGCCGGTAATCACCGGATTCAAGCACCGAAGCAGGGTTACCCTTACACAAACCGAAATCGACGAAGCCCTGCGCCAGTACTTGCAGAGCGGCTTCATGCGGCGCGTTCCAGTGCGAGCCCGGCCGTATTTGCTCGATGGCCGCAGCCTGGGCGGCCAGCACCAGCTCGTACAGATCACGCTGCGCGGCTGAGAATTTACCGTTGACGGGGAATGTGCGCGTGATATCGGAAGCATAGCCTTCCAGTTCGCAGCCAGCGTCAATCAGCACAAGATCGCCATCCCTGAGCTGCGCATCGTTCTCGATGTAATGCAGTACGCAGGCATTAAGACCGCCGGCCACGATAGAAGTATAGGCCGGAGAACGTGAACCATTGCGGTAGAACTCGTGCAGCAGTTCAGCCTCCAGCTCATATTCCATCATTCCCGGTCTCGCCTTCTGCATGGCGCGGCGGTGTGCGGCGGCAGAAATGTTGGCGGCACGCCGCATGGTATCGATCTCGAATT
>DASTRT010000067.1:0-4513 GCA_035761085.1 Methylophilaceae bacterium | reverse complement strand
CAGCGAATTTATCCAGGATGGGCCGGAAATTGGGCTGAATGTCTGCGCTATTGGTGGCGAAGGAAATGTCGCTGGGGATTTCCAGCTTCAGGCGGTTATCCGCTGTCTGCGAAACCTCAACGCCGGTACCCGCGGTAGCCTGCTCCATTTGCTGCTTCTGTTCCTGCATGCGCTTGGACCAGACATTGCCCGCCAGCGCGCCGACCCCGGCGCCCACGGCGGCACCAATGGCAGCTCCCTTGCCCTTGCCGGCGACAGCGCCGAGCACTGCGCCGCCTGCGGCGCCGATACCAGCCCCCTTGGCGGTATCTTGCTGCGTTTCGGTCATGTTGGCACAGCCGGTGAAAGTCATAGCCACGATAGAGGTGGCGACAATGTAATTACGCATTGTGGTTCTCCTTTTTTAGGTAGGTAATGCTGAGACAGTGCTTAGGGTAATTGAGTTTTCGGTAGCTGAATGTCAGCTGAAGAACATTACTGTAATACGAGGATTTCTCCCTTACCGTCGATCGCGATGTCGCCGGCGTAGCGATGTACCCGGTTGCTCCCGATTTTCGCAAATTTGCTCGGCAAGCTGGCAAACGATTTGAACATCAGGCTGAGGAAGGGCAAGGTATGCACCCCACAATCCACGATGGTGGGATGCAGCGATGGCGTTTGCGTTAGCAGCAGGGTACCGCGGCGCATGCCGTAACCCGTATATTCGCCCACGCGGCCCAAAACGCCGATGGTGCCGGCGATCATGCGGCAGGCGCAGTAGTCGCCGGCATTGCCTTCGATGAGCAGCAGGCCGCGGCGCATCTGATCGCCCGCACGGTCGCCGGCATTACCGGTGACGACGACGGTGCCGCCCTTCATACCCTGCTTGTCGCCGGCAATGGCACCGCCAAGGTAGTCACCGGCATTTCCCTGGATGTGCAGAAAACCATTGCGCATGCCGCTGGCGGCGAAGGCTTCCACATCACCCTGAACAATCAATTCACCGCCGGCCATCTCGAAGCCCAGATAGTCTCCGGCATTGCCAATTACGCTAAGGCGGCCGCATTTCATGCTTTTCCCGATGTAGTCCAGCTTGCTGCAGCTGTTGCGGATGACAATGTCATTGGCAACCTTGCCGCTGACATCGAATACTTCATCCACGCGCAACTTGCGGTTGCCGCTGTGGAGCTCGATGCCGGCGATCTCGACCAGGGATTTGCCGGTCAACTGATCAGGCGTCAGCGGCGACAGGTCGATCCGCTGTGCGGGTTCGGTTTTGAGGATGAAGGTCAAGGCGCTCATTTGGCGCCACCCATGATCTGCTGCAGATGAAAGTGATGGGGGCCCAGCTTGCCGCCATAGTTGCCGGCGGAAATGCGGCGGATGCCGTTGGCCGCGCCCAACTCACAAACTGCCTTCATGCCGGCATGCATGGCCTGGCTGATGTCCTCGGCAGTAAGGCCGTCGATGACGATCTCCATGACCGATTCGATTTCCGGTGACAGTTCAGTCTTGACCAGGCCTTTGAGCGTGGGGCAGAAGGCGTCATTGGTCGAGGCGATCATCGCTTTGTACCTGGAGCCCACCTTGGAGCCCGATCGCACGACGCCACCGGGGAAGGGCATGATGACGTTAGGTACCTTGCGCATGGCGGCTATCGCGGCTTCACACGCTGCCAAAGCCTGCGGCTGCGACTCAGCCAGCACCAGGAAATTACCGCCCCCGATCGCACGCACCATGCCAGTGGTTTCTTCGGTCAGGAATTCGCCGTCCATGACCGGCACGCGCCAGTAGCGCTTGCCGCCGAAACGTTTGGAGATTTGGTAGCCGTCGCCGAAGAAGCGCAGGTTCTTGCCCAGCCCAATGCGCGTCACCGCTTCCGGATCGCCTTCGATGCCGGAGAAGGCCGCGGCAGTCGGGCAGGTCAGGACGCATTGCCCCATGCGCGTTTCCAGCTGCTTCATGAGCACCGCGCTGCCCATGGCGAACATGAGCACGCTGACGCCGGGGCGCTGGTCCGGCGTTTCCTCGGGCGTGAGTTCGCGCTCGATGCCGGCTTCCACGCCACAGGCGATCACCGAGGTCGCGAAGCCGGTCATGGCATTGGCGGCGTTATAGGCCCACTTGAGGTTCTGTGCAGTGACGATGACGCGCGTGCCACGCATATTGAAGGCTTCAGCGAAGGTGTCGTCAATAGTGACTCCGTTGATTATCACGCCGTCTTCTCCCTGCGCCCCTTGCATTCCTGCACGATAACCCCGCCGCGGCCGCCATCCGCGATTTCGTCGGCGCTGACCTTGAAGTGTTCCATCTGCATGGTGTGGTACTTGTCGAAGTATTGTTTGATGTCCTTCTCGATGCCACGGTCGAATTCCGGCTTGACCGTGTGCGTGCTGCCCCAGGTGACCTTGACGATCTTGCCGTTTCTCACGACCAGTTCACCGTCCTTGAAGACATAGTCGGGTGTGGAGAACATCTGCTCGCGGTTAGCGTTCTCGGTGTACACCGTGATGTCTGCGGCCGCACCCGAGCCCAGATGCCCGCGGTCGTGCAGGCCGAGCAGTCTGGCGGCGCCAGCACGCGTCATGATGGCGATTTCGTAGAGGCTGTATTCGCGGTCGATGGAAGCCAGTGTGCTCATGGCTTGCGCATCGAGATTGAGCTTCGCAAACGCGTCATTGCGGAAACTCTTGTCCATGAGCAGCCGGATCAGGTGCGGATAGCTGGTAAACGGTGCACCGTTGGGGTGATCGGTAGTCAGGAACATGCGCCAAGGGTCTTCCGCCAGCAGGAAGATTTCCAGGCCGATGGCCCATTGCAGCGCATTGACGAAATTCTGGTCCTTATACTTGAAGGGCACGACGCCGCAGCCCGCATCGCACTCGATGTCCATGGTCACGGCCTTGCGCGGATGGCCGTGCGCCGCATTACGGTGCTGCGACATGTTGTCGCCCGAGCAGGTGACGGTCTGGCCGAACATGATCTGGCCGACATCGGCGGACACGTTCTTGTGCTTGTTGAGCGCCTCGGCGATGGCTGCCGCGCCAGAGGAGAACTTGCGGTCGCCCTCGGTGCCGTAGCTGTGGAACTGGATGTGCGTCAGGTGAACCGGATAGCCTTCCACCGCGCCCATGCTCTTGAGTGTGGTTTCCACGTTGCCTGGTACGCCGAGGTTGTTGCCGTGCACATGCAACGGCTTGGGAATGCCGAGCTCATACACTGCGCGCGACAAGGTCTTCAGGATGTCGCGCGGCGTGACGTTGTAATACGCATTGTTCTCGTCGAGATCGAGAAAGCGCTGGTTGAACTTGAAGGCGCTGATGCCGCCCGGATTGACCACCTTGATGCCGATGGCTTGCGAGGCATGCAGCGTCCACGCCACGTAGTCGTTGATGGCGTTCTGGTCTTTCTTGGCCGTCAGCATGCGCAGCAGGAAGTCGTCGCTGCCCAGCATGGCATAGCCGCCCTTGTCGATGATGGGCGTATCGGCCATCTCCAGGTGCGCCTGGCGCGCGTTGACCGGCAACACGGCAGGTTCGAAGCCGGCTGTATAACCCATCTCGGCATAGCGGTAGCCGGTGGTGAGCGTCGAAGGCACGGCATGGCCGCAACCGGCACGACAGAGCTCGCTATGTACTTCCGGATCGGCGCGGTGGTCCTCCGGCAGCATCATGCGGGCGATGTTCACCTTGCCACCGCCGATGTGCGTATGCATGTCGATTGCCCCTGCCATGACGACCTTGCCGCGCAGGTCATATTCCTGCGTAACAGCTTCGCCGTTGCGTGGTCGGTCGATGATGCGGCCGTCACGGATGTAAATATCCATAACCTTGCCGTCGATGTTATGGGCCGGGTCGTAGACCTTGCCACCTGTGAGTTTGATCAACATTGTTAGCTTGTTTCCAGTGCTGCCCGGATGCCATCCAACGCTTGTCTCAGGCTGGGCAGTGACGATCCCCGTATCTTGGCGAGCGGCAAGGCGACCACAGAATCGCTGCGGAACATGATGCCGGTATGGTCCACGCCTGGTATCCCGACCGGGATGAATACTTCCGGTTCGCGTGCGAACTGCATGCCGGGATGGCCGACAACGATGGTCGGGATGTCCGTCTCAGGTGGCAGTCGTTGTGGATCGAATGTGCTGATCCAGATCATTGCATCAGCTTCATCCTGTCTCAGCTCTTGTACCGAACTGAAGCGGTAAGGGTCGTATTCCGGATAGCCGCGCCGGTAGCTGTTGCGCACGGGGTAGCCGCTAATCCAGCTGCTGACCTGGTTGGCGGTGACATCACCCTCGCTGCCAGCCAGGGACAAGCCCGAGCAGCGCGTGGTGTGATTGAAATGCGCGATCAGCTCAGCAATCTTGTGCACGGCCAGATCGGCATGTGGAAAATCGAGATCTGCTGCCGCCCAGACGATCACGCTGTACTTGGCCGCTGCCAAACGGGTGACGAGGTGCTGCAGATCGGCAAGCGGAATGCCGGCTACCGAGTCCGTTTGCAGCATCTTGCCGGCGGCAAGTGCCAACAGGGCG
>DASTRT010000066.1:0-4637 GCA_035761085.1 Methylophilaceae bacterium | reverse complement strand
GACCGGGACGGAAGGCCTTCTCGGCAAGTCGCAGCATGCACAGCGAATCCTTGCCGCCGGAAAACAGCAGCACGGGATTCGAGCACTGGCCGGCCACTTCGCGCATGATGTGGATGGCCTCGGCTTCGAGCCAGTCGAGGTGAGATAGAGTTTGTTTTGCTATGGTTGTCATAATCAGTAGGCTTAATTCATTTTCTTAAGAAAGCGCAAAATTAATTGGCGAGCCATTTCAGGACAAGGCGCACGGAACGCAGAGCCCGAGACAGTACATGGTAGTACGGCGAGGGCGCGAGTACCGCGTAACGCAGTCATGGATTGGCATAGCCATTAAGTTGGCGCTTTCTTCACGTGCAGACCACACTCCTTGTTCGCCGGATCCTCCCACCACCACCTTCCGGCGCGTACATCCTCGCCCATGGCGATGGCGCGGGTGCAAGGCGCACAGCCGATGCTGGGGTAGAACTGATCGTGCAGCTTGTTGTAGGGCACGTCGTGCATGCGGATGTAGGCCCAGACTTCCTGCTCGGTCCAGTCGCTCAACGGGTTGAATTTCTCCAGACCATTCGACTCGTCGAACTGGCGCACGGGTAAAGCCGTGCGAGTCGCGGACTGCTGCGCACGCATGCCGGTGACCCAGGCCTTCTTGCCCTTGAGCGCACGTTGCAGCGGCTCGACCTTGCGCATATGGCAGCAGGCCTTACGCAGCTCGACCGATTCATAAAAGGCGTTGATGCCATTGCTGCGTACGTAGTCTTCCACCGCTTCCCACTGCGGGAAAAACAGCTTGAGGCGCGTATCGTAAATCTGCTCGACTTCGGCGATCAGATCGTAGGTTTCAGTAGGCAATCTGCCGGTATCCAGCGAAAAAATTTCGATGGGGAGCCGGTTGCGCAGGATGACGTCGGTGAGCACCATGTCTTCGGCGCCCATGCTGTTGGCGAAGGTGACTTCACTGTTATTGCCGAACTCGGCTGCGGCTTGCTGCAGAAGCTGAATAACGGCGGCTGTCTTTGCTTCCACAGTCGCTCGAAGGGCAGGCGTAAGCTCCGGCCGAGTGGCAGGGTTGCTGGCGACGGGTCGCAGCATGGTGACTTCACCGCTCATGATTGCGCCTTATCCACGATTGACACGGCGCCAGACCGGGCGGTCTTCATCGACCGAGCCCTGATACGGCGTGGAGAAAATGTTCAGAGCGGCCAGGGCTTCTTCGGCAGAGCGGCCGGCACGAATCAGGTAGCTGTCGAAGCCGCAGCGCTTGTAGAAGAACAGATGGTCCTGCAGTACATCGCCAAACACGCGTAACTCGTTCTTGAAGCCATAACGGGTGCGCAGCAGGAAAGCCATGGAATAGGGGCGGCCATCGCCGTGCCGTTCATGGAAAACGGCGATGATGGGGAACTGGTTGAGATCGGCGGCTTCCTTTACCAGGTTTTCCACAATTTCATGCGGTGCCAGCCAGACGCCGAGTTCGCCCTTGGCGAGGCGGTCAGCCAGCTCATCCTTGCGTGCAGCCCAAACAGGCAGCGGAACGATGATCTTGCCCGAGGCTGGAATTTCCGTGTTGGCGATCTGATCTGCTGTTGCAGCGGGTTCGCCGGTCAGCTTGAACAATACGACCTTGCCGGCCTGCTTGCGCACGGCTTCTTCGGCTGCCGGCGCCAGGTTCACTACCGTCCATTCGTCAGCCACAATGGCATTGTTGCGGATGAGATTAGACATTTGCCGTCTCCCGTTCTTCTGCCTTGCTGTAGACGTGCTCCTTGAAGGGTGCGACGCCGATGCGGCGTACGGTATCGATAAAGCGTTCTTCCGGTGTGCGTTCGCGCAGGTAGACCTCGATCAGGCGTTGCACGACGCCGGGCATTTCTTCCGCGGCGAAGGAGGGGCCGATAACCGTGCCCAGGGTCGTATTGTTGCCCTGGTCGCCGCCGATGCTGACCTGGTACCACTCGGAGCCGTCCTTGTCGACGCCGAGAATGCCGATGTGGCCGACGTGATGGTGCCCGCAGGCGTTCATGCAGCCCGAAATGTTGAGGTCGATCTCGCCGATGTCATGCAGGTAGTCGAGGTTGTCGAACTGCATCTGGATGGCTTCCGCGATCGGGATGCTCTTGGCATTGGCCAGCGAGCAGAAATCGCCACCGGGGCAGCAGATGATGTCGGTCAGCAGGCCGATGTTGGGTGTTGCGACGCCATGCTTGCGTGCTTCCTGCCAGAGGGCAAAGAGATCACTGAGTTTGACATCTGCCAGCACCAGGTTCTGCTCGTGCGAAACGCGCAGTTCGCCGAAACTGTACTTGTCTGCCATATCGGCAACTGCATACATCTGCTCGGACGTAATGTCGCCGGTGGGCTTGCCATGCGGTTTCAGCGACAGGGTCACGGCGCGATAGCCCGGCACGCGGTGCGGGTGGATGCAGCGCTTGACCCAGTTGGCAAAGGCCGGATTGCTGGCAACGGCGCTGTCGAATGAGGCATCGTGCGCGGGCAGCGTTTCATACGGCTTGGGGTCGAAATACTTGGCCACGCGGTCGAATTCGGCCTGCGTGATGGTGTTGGGGCTATCCTTCAGGTGCGCCCATTCTTCTTCTACCTGGCGACGGAATTCGTCGATGCCCAGCGCCTTGACCAGGATCTTGATGCGCGCCTTGAAACTGTTGTCGCGACGGCCGTACATGTTGTAGATGCGGATGATGGCTTCACAATAGGTCAGGATATGCTGCCATTCCAGATGTTCGCGAACCACCTGGCCGAGAATCGGGGTACGGCCAAGGCCGCCGCCCACCCATACGCGGATGGCGGTCTTGCCTTCGTCGTCCTTGTAGAACTCCAGGCCGATGTCGTGTACCTGCACCACGGCGCGGTCGGTTTTGGTGCCTGAAACCGCGATCTTGAACTTGCGTGGCAGGTAGGTGAATTCCGGATGGAAGGTGCTCCACTGGCGGATGATTTCCGCAACCGGCCGCGGATCAACCACCTCGTCCGGCGCAATGCCGGCAAATTGGTCGGTGGAGATGTTGCGCACGTCGTTGCCGGAGGTCTGGATGCAGTGCATCTGGACAGTAGCAAGCTCGGCCAGCATATCGGGCGTATCTTCCAGCTTGGGCCAATTCATCTGCATATTGTGGCGTGTAGTGAAGTGGCCATAACCGCGGTCGTAGCGCTTGGCGATATCACCGAGCTTGCGCAGTTGCCGGGATGCCAGCAGGCCGTAAGGTACGGCGATGCGGAACATAGGCGCGTGGCGCTGAATGTATAGGCCGTTGCGCAGGCGCAGCGGACGGAATTCATCTTCCGTCAACTCGCCAGCCAGATAGCGGCGAACCTGGTCGCGGTACTGGGCGACGCGTTCGTCGATATTGGTCTGGTCAATTTCGTCGTATTTGTACATTAGTCATTACTTTTCAATTGAAAACGAACTTCAGCCCGATCACCATGAGAATGGAAGCCAGGATGGGGCGCAGAACCTTCTCCGGAATTTTGGCGCCGACATGGCTGCCTATCCAGATGCCGGGCAGGGAGCCGACAAGCAGGCTACCCAGCAAGCCGAAATCCACATGCCCAAGCGACAGATGCCCGAGTCCTGCTACCGCAGTCAGGGGGATCGCATGCGCCAAGTCTGTACCGACCACCTTGAGCGTGCTCATTTTGGGATACAGGAACAAAATCGCTATTGTACCTAATGCGCCGGCACCTACCGAGGACAATGTCACCAGTGAGCCGAGCACAACGCCAGTAAATATCGTGGCGGGAACTTGCATGCCATTGAACCGGCCGGTGCTGACCGTGCCGTTTTCCACTGGCCGTTCGGTGTTGCGCGTGATATAGCTTCTAATAAGCAGGGCGACGGCGGTCAGAATCAGGGCGATACCCAAGGAATAGGTGATCAGGCCAGAAGTTTCCTTGCCCAGCGTTACCAGATGACGGATGACGAAAATGGTGACCAGCGCAGCGGGTAAGCTACCCAGAGACATCAGGCTGACGACTTTCCAATCTACCGAGCCATGCTTTCCATGATGCACCCATACGCCAGTAGTCTTGGTGATGGCGGCAAACAGCAGATCGGTGCCGACGGCGATGGCTGGCTTGAATCCGAACAGGAACACCAGCAGAGGCGTCATCAGTGAGCCGCCACCGACTCCGGTGACGCCGACCAGCAACCCTACGGTGAAGCCGGATAATATGTAGCCTAAGTCCATCTGTATTTTCTGGAATTGCGGGACCCAAATTATAACAGCCCCTAATTCCAAGTTTATAATATGTTATTCTATGTTTATCTGTTTTGGTTATATCGAATATGAAACTGCATCAATTGCGATATGTGCATGAGGTGGCCCGCCAGCAATTGAACATTTCAAAGGCTGCCGAAGTGCTGCATACCTCCCAGCCGGGGGTCAGCAAGCAGATTCAGCTGCTCGAGGATGAGCTGGGGCTGCAGATATTCCAGCGTAATGGCAAGCGTCTCGTCGGGGTTACCGAGCCGGGCCGAATTATACTCGACCTGACCGAACGCATCATGCTGCAGATGCAGAATATCAAGCAGGTCGGCGATGAGTACACGCATACGGAAACGGGAACGCTGACAGTTGCCACAACCCATACCCAGGCCCGGTACAAACTCCCCGCGGCAGTGAAAG
>DASTRT010000065.1:0-4213 GCA_035761085.1 Methylophilaceae bacterium | reverse complement strand
GAAGTTCGCCGAGCCCGCGGCGGCGGCCGAGCGCATGCGCGAGCTCATGGAGGACCGCGCCCAGACGGCGCGCGAGGAGCTGCTGCTCAAGGACGGCCGCATCATCGACCGCTACTCGGCCCCCATCATGGGGCCGGATGGCAAGTATTACGGGCGTGTCTGGTATTTCCGCGACATCACCGAACGCAAGACTTCGGAAGCGAGAATCCTGGGCTTGAACCGGGTTTACGCCGTCCTCAGCGGCATCAATGCCCTGATCGTGCACGTGCATGATCGCGACGAACTGTTCCGGGAAGCCTGCCGCGTCACGGTCGAAGCCGGTGCATTCAAAATGGCGTGGATCGGGCTTGTGGATATGGCAGCCGGCTACATCCGGCCGGTGGCCAGTGCAGGAAACGTAGGTGATTTTTTCGAGGTCGCTCCGCCCGAGGTATTCGAGATCGGCGAGACAACCATCGGCCGCGCCGGGCGAGCTGTGAGAAACATGAAGCCCGAAGTTTCCAACGATTTCGGCAAGGGCAAGCAGAAGCTGATGCGAAAGGGCCTGGAAGACCGCGGCATCCATTCCTTCGCCATCATTCCGCTGATCGTGGGCGACAAGGCCATCGGCGTCTTCGCCCTGTATTCGGCAAGAGCGGGATACTTCGATGAGGAAGAGATGCGCCTGCTACAGAATCTCGCGGGCGATATTTCCTTTGCCATCGATCACATCGAGAAGCAGGACAAGCTCAATTATCTGGCCTTCTACGACGAACTCACCGGCCTCGCCAACCGCAATCTGTTCCTGGATCGGGTTGCGCAATATATACGCAGTGCCAAAAGCCGAAAAAGCAGGCTGGCAGTCGCCCTTATCGATCTCGAGCGATTCAAGAACATCAACGACAGCCTGGGCAGGCAGGTCGGCGACGCGCTCTTGAAGCAGGTCGCTGACTGGTTGACGCTGAGCGTGGGTGATGCCGGTCTGCTGGCCCGGCTGGAAGCCGACCACTTTGCGCTGGTGCTGCCGCAGGAAAAACTGGGAGGCGACGCAAAGGAGTTCCTGAAGCAACTGATGGAAAGCCTTCTCGACCACCCATTCCGGCTCAATGACGATGTATTCCGCATTGCCGCGAAACTCGGAGTGGCGCTATTTCCGGACAACGGCACCGAAGCGGAAACCCTGTTCAGGAATGCCGAAGCCGCCCTCAAGAAAACCAAGACCAGCGGTGAGCGCTATCTCTTCTACACGCAGCAGATGACAGAGACCGTAGCCGTCAAGCTGACCCTGGAAAACCAGCTGCGCCAGGCCCTCGACAGGGAAGAGTTCGTGCTGCATTACCAGCCCAAGATCAATCTTGAAAGCGGCGAGATCACCGGTGCCGAAGCGCTGATCCGCTGGAACGATCCCAATACCGGTCTCGTGCCACCCAGTCGTTTCATCCCCATCCTGGAAGAGACCGGCTTGATCTATGATGTGGGTCGATGGGCGCTGCGGCAGGCCGTGAAGGACTACCTGCGCTGGCAAGCAGCGGGACTACCCGCCGTACGTGTTGCGGTAAATGTATCCCCGCTGCAGCTGCGCAATGGCGATTTCATTTCCGATATCGAGCAGGTAATTGGGGTGGATGCGAAAGCCGCGGCCGGGCTTGAGCTTGAGATCACCGAGAGTGTCATCATGGAAGACATCAAGCACAGCATCAGCCTGCTCAGTGCCCTTCGCACCATGGGGATCACCGTTGCCATTGACGATTTCGGTACGGGGTTTTCCTCCCTGAGCTACCTGGCCAAACTGCCCGTGGACAACCTGAAGATAGACCGCTCGTTCATCATCGAAATGAATAATGGCTCAGGGGGCCTGGAGCTCGTCACTACCATCATCAATCTGGCCCATTCGTTGAAGCTCAAGGTCATCGCGGAAGGCGTGGAAACCGAGGAGCAGTTACGTTTGCTGCGACAGCTGAATTGCGAGGAAATGCAAGGCTACTTCTTCAGCGCGCCGGTATCGGCTGATATCTTCGAGAAAAAATTCCTGCTAGCCCGCTCCTGAAATAACTTCCTGCATCAGACGCGGGGATTGCTGCCCTTCCACTAAGCCTGTTCACACGCATACACTTGGACGCGCCTGTTAAAATGCCGGCATGCCTCTGATTACACTCGACCAGGCCAGCCTGGCTTTCGGTCATTATCCCCTGCTCGACCACGCAAACCTGCAGCTTGATGCCGGCGAACGCATTGGCCTGATCGGGCGTAACGGTGCCGGAAAATCCAGCCTGCTCAAGGTCATCGCCGGTGAAATGAAGCTCGATGACGGCAGCATCTGGCGCGCGCCTTCCGTACGCATCGTCTATGTGCCGCAGGAGCCCCAGCTCGATCCCTCACACACGGTATTTGAAGCCGTTGCCGAGGGGCTGGGCGCGTTGCAGAAAATCCTGGTCGATTACCACGCCGTCACGCACCGCATGGCGGAGCCCGGGGCGGTTATCGACATCCTCATGCAGGAGATGCAGCGCCTGCAGCACGAACTCGATGCGCAGGACGGCTGGCAGACGCAGGCCAAAGTGGAAACGGTGTTGAGTCGACTGAATCTGGATGCCGACGCCCAGGTCGCCAATCTGTCCGGAGGATGGCGCAAGCGTGTAGCGCTGGGTCGAGCGCTGGTAGCCAACCCCGAAGTGCTGCTGCTGGATGAGCCCACCAACCATCTCGATCTGGAAGCCATCGAGTGGCTGGAGGAACTGCTGCTGAATTTTTCGGGCAGCGTGCTTTTCATTACCCACGACCGCCGATTCCTCGATCGGCTGGCGACGCGCATCGTCGAACTCGATCGCGGCCATCTCACCGAGTTCGTCGGCAACTTCAGCAATTACCAGGTAAAGAAGGAAGAGCTGCTGGCCGTGGAAGCGACGCACGCCGCCAAATTCGACAAGGTGCTGGCGCAGGAGGAAGCCTGGATCCGTCAGGGCATCAAGGCACGGCGTACGCGCAATGAAGGCCGCGTCAGACGCCTGGAGCAACTGCGACTGGAACGCGCTGCCCGTCGCGAGCGGCAAGGCAATGTGAAGCTGCATCTGGATAGCGGAGAGCGCTCGGGCAAGCTGGTCGCCGAGCTGGACAACGTGAAAAAATCCTTTGGCGACAAGGTACCCATCAACGGCTTCAGCACACGCATCCTGCGCGGCGACCGCATCGGCTTATTGGGCCCGAATGGCGCCGGCAAGACTACGCTGCTCAAGCTCATCCTGGGTGAACTGGAACCCGACAGCGGCACCATCAAGCGCGGCACCAACCTCAATGTCGCTTACTTCGACCAGATGCGCGAGCAGCTAAACGAAGAAGCCTCGCTGGCCGATACCATCAGCCCGGGTTCGGATTTCGTCGAGATCGGCGGTGAACGCAAGCACGTCATCAGCTATCTGGAAGATTTCCTGTTTCCTCCGCAGCGCGCACGCTCGCCGGTCAAGTCGCTGTCGGGCGGCGAGCGCAATCGCCTGTTGCTGGCCCGCCTGTTCGCGCGTCCGGCCAACGTGCTTGTGCTCGACGAACCGACCAACGATCTCGATATCGACACGCTGGAACTGCTGGAAACCCTGCTGCAGGATTTCCCCGGCACGCTGTTCCTGGTGAGCCATGACCGTGCCTTCCTTGAGAATACCGTGACGCAGGTCATCGCCTTTGAAGGCAATGGGGTACTGACTGAATTCGGTGGTGGCTACGATGACTGGCGCCGTTTTTCCGACCAACGGGCAATGGAGAGACAGGCCGCAGAGAAAGCGGCTGCGAGCAAACCGTCACTAGCAAAGCCGGCGGAGAAGCCCAAATCCGGCAAGCTGAGCTATCAGGAAACCCGCGAGCTGGAGCAGCTGCCAGAACGCATCGAGGCGCTGGAAGCCGAGCAGTCAGGTATTCACGCGCGCCTGGCCGATGCGGAGATCTATCGCGAGCAGCCCGAAGAAGTGAAAGCCCTGCAGCTCAGGCTCGAGACGTTGGAAAAGGAACTTGCCGCTGCCATGGAAAGATGGGAAGACCTGGAAAGCCGGCACTGATTTGACCCGCCGATGCGCGGCTTTGAACCAGCGAGTAGAAACTAGGCTGTCTGCTCGCGCAACAGTTCCGGAATTTCCTCCGCCGGTACCGGCTTGTAGAAATAGAAACCCTGGAATTCGTCGCAGGCTTTCTTACGCAGGAAATCCGCCTGCGCCTTGGTCTCCACGCCTTGGGCCACTACGGTCAAGCT
>DASTRT010000064.1:0-3348 GCA_035761085.1 Methylophilaceae bacterium | reverse complement strand
TAAGGAGGTGCAAACCCGCACCCAGGATTTGCAGGCCAAGCGCAATGCCGCTTCCAAGCAGATTGGCATCGCCAAATCCAAAGGCGAGGATGCCGCGACCATCCTGGCGGAAGTGGCTGGCCTGGGTGATCAGTTGAAAGCGGAAGAAGAGCGGTTGCTAGCCATCCAGGCGCAGATGCAGGAACTGCTGCTGAGCCTGCCCAACCTGCCGCACGAAAGCGTTCCGGTAGGCAAGTCCGAGGAAGACAACGTCGAAGTGCGCAAGGTTGGTACGCCCCGCCAGTTTGATTTCGAGGTCAGGGATCACGTGGATGTCGGCATGCCACTGGGCCTGGATTTTGATACCGGCGCCAAACTCACCGGCGCCCGATTCACGCTTATGCGTGGACAAATCGCCAAGCTGCATCGTGCGCTCGCGCAATTCATGCTCGATATGCAGACCGAACGGCACGGCTACAGTGAATGCTACACACCATATATCGTCAATGCCGACACCCTGCGTGGAACTGGGCAGCTGCCGAAATTCGAGGCCGACCTGTTCGCTGCGCAGAAAGGCGGGCAAGAAGGGCAGGGCGAAGCGCTGTACCTGATTCCGACCTCAGAAGTCACGCTGACCAATACTGTGCGCGACGAGATTGTTCCTGCAGAATCCCTGCCTATCAAACTGACAGCGCATACGCCTTGCTTCCGCTCCGAGGCGGGTTCCTACGGCAAGGATACGCGGGGCATGATCCGCCAGCACCAGTTCGACAAGGTGGAGATGGTGCAGATCGTGCATCCCGAAAAGAGCTATGACGCGCTTGAGGAGATGGTTGGTCATGCCGAGAACATCCTCAAGGCGTTGGAGTTGCCTTACCGCGTAGTATCTCTTTGCACCGGTGATATGGGATTCGGCGCCGCCAAGACCTATGACCTGGAAGTGTGGCTGCCGGCGCAAAACACGTATCGCGAAATTTCTTCCGTCTCCAACTGTGAGGCTTTCCAGGCACGCCGTATGCAGGCGCGCTTCCGCAATGAAAACGGCAAGCCCGAGCTGGTGCATACCCTGAATGGTTCAGGTTTGGCAGTGGGCCGTACGCTGGTTGCAGTGCTGGAGAATTATCAGAACGCCGACGGCAGCGTCACTATTCCCAAGGCTCTGCAGCCTTATATGGGAAACAAGACGCTCTTGAAAGCCTGAGTCTGCGACTAGGGGATGGGGCTGAAGCGAGGCCCTGCCCAGGCTACATCCAGGTTGGGTAGCAACTGTTTGTGGTTGGGCTCGTAGCGTTCCAGGATTTTGTGATAAGTGCGGATGGACTCGACAAACACTACTGGAGCGCCGCCGCTGGCATATCCGTATTTGAGAGTTGAATAGTATTCCACCTTGTTCAGCAGTGGCAGCGCCTGTTTCACGTCTGCCCAGCTGTCCGGATTGTGTCCCATGCGCTGTGCCAACACCCGCGCATCTTCGAGATGGGCGAGGCCGATGTTGTAGGCCGCAAGCGCCATCCAGGTCCTGTCCGGTTCAGGAATCCGCTCCGGAATCGCATCCTTGAGCAACACGATGTAACGCGCACCCGCGAGGATGCTTTGCTTGGCATCCAGGCGATCGGTGACTCCCATGCGATCCGCCGTATCTTCCGTCAGCATCATCATTCCGCGGACATTGGTCGGCGAAGTGTTGAAGCGATCCCAGTGGGACTCCTGATAGCTGACGGCGGCCAGCAGTCGCCAATCCAGCGACGTAAGTTCCTGTGCCTGTTTGAAGAGATCGATGTATTGCGGCAAGATGGTACGCGAGCGCTGCAAGAAAGCCGTCACATCCACGGGCTTGAGCCGGTCGGAGTGGCCATAGTAGCGATCCAGCAAGTTGCGCAGCGTGCCATCCTTCTTGATACGCTCAAAAAAGGCATTGGCTTTCTCGCGCAGCCATTTGTCCTGGTTCTTGGGAAAAGCCCAGGCGATCTGCTCTGGCTTGCCCAGAGCCATGCCGTTACGCAGATTGGGGTAATAGTTGCCCAGCATGGATGCCAGGTGACCGTCCGCCACGGTGTAATCCAGCTCGCCCTCGGCCACTTGCTCCAGCAGTTCATCCGCACTCACATTTTTAGGCTCCTGCCAGTTCAGTGAAGGATGGAAGCGTGAAATATCCCTGAGCCGCTCAGCATAGCTCGTCCCCGCCGGAACGGCGATTTTCGCGTTTGCCAAGTCCTTGAGTTTTTTCGGCGGCTTGCCTTGCTCGGCGTTATAGACCACATACTGCTGCACATTCTGATACGGCTCACTGAAGCTCACCATGTGCTTGCGTGTGTGAGTGATGGTGAGATCGGCGGCAGCCATATGCGCCTTGCCCTTGAGCAGAGTGGGGAGTACTTGGGTGATGTTGCCGACGATGAGGAAACTGACAGTGTAGTCTGGCCCCAGATCCTTGACGAATAGCCGCACGAGGTCATATTCCAGGCCGGCATAGCTATTGTCGCCATCGACATAATAGGTATTGGGGCCGTTATGAGTGACTACAACCAGCTCTTTGCTTTGCCTGACATCCGGCAAGGGCTCCGGCAGCTTCTGGCATCCCGCTGTCACCAGCAGGATGAGCATGAAAATTAGCATGCGCATGAAACAAGTTTCCCCAACTTTGATTTATTTGTCCAGCTTCAGCAAAGTTGGGGCTTCGGAAGATCGGCGCGAGATGTTAGAATGCGCCCTCTGCGCAATGCAGGCGAGCGGAAAGGTGGCAGAGTGGTCGAATGCGCCGGACTCGAAATTCGGTATACGGTTTTGCCGTATCGTGGGTTCGAATCCCACCCTTTCCGCCATCTAAGTCTTGATGTACTTGGTTAAAATCTCCTGTAGTGAGCGACCGTTTGGCATTGAGCTGTTCTTCAGGACGCTATCTGTTATTCGTTGGGCAACATCCGCCCGTCCCTCATGCTGGAGTTGAAGGATTTGGGCGTAAAGTGGTGACTTGGATTCAGGATCTAGTCTTTTAGCAATTTTTGATAATTCTTTGGCTTGATCCCATTTGCCTTTCATTGCGGCAATTACTGCAAGTCCTCCATGTGTTTCCCCAAAATTTTCGTCTATTTTCAATGCAGATAAAAAACTTAATTCTGCGGCTTCAATATTATTTTGCAAAAGCTGGGCCCAGGCTAATACATGCCAGCTTCCAATATGGTCTGGCATATATTTCACTGCCTTTTCTAGATTTTTCTGAGCATCTCTTAAATTGGAATCGAGCAGGTCAATTAAGCCCAGTGTTACCCAGGCTCTTCCTTGCGTTGGTTGAATTTCCAGAGCCTTATTCAACAGATATCTTGATACCTCAAATTCCTCAAATCCTAAGGCAGAACCGCTAGCGGCGAC
>DASTRT010000063.1:0-3919 GCA_035761085.1 Methylophilaceae bacterium | reverse complement strand
TGCGGCCGCAGCTTGAGTTTGCGCTGCAGTTTGCCAACCTTGACGTCCATTGCGGTGTGCTCCTTGATCATCTGCTCCGCAAACTTTTTGACGTCGGGATTCGTGGCTTTGGATTTCGCCAGCTTCGCCGCCTGGATTTCTCCCGCATCGGCGACATGCAGTACCTGGATGATTTCGGCGTCGTTGAGGCTTTCGCCTACGCCTTTTTCGCTACTGACGCTGTTGCCTTCCGCAGCAAAAGCCAGAGGTGCGCATAACGCCAGCACCACGCCGCTGTAACGCATGAAATGTTTGCCCATCATGATCTCCTTTGAGTGATATGAAGACCATTATGAGGATGCGTCAGAATTAGTTGGTTGGATCGGACACATTGCAGATCGCCAAAGGAAATTCGGGGCGGCTTAAACCACCCCCTGCGCCAGCATGGCATCAGCCAGCTTCACGAAGCCGGCAATATTGGCGCCGTCCTTGTAACTGACATGGCCCTCGCGGGTTTGTCCATATTCCAGGCAGGCGTCGTGGATATCCTGCATGACACGCCGCAGGTGAGCATCCACTTCCTCGCGCGACCAGCTCAAGCGCATGGCATTCTGCGACATCTCGAAGCCTGAGGTCGCTACGCCGCCGGCATTGCTGGCCTTGCCTGGCGCATAGAGAACCTTGCTGGTCTCGAAAATCTTGACGGCCTGGTTGGTGGCGGGCATGTTGGCGCCTTCCGCCACGCAGGTGACGCCATTGCGGATCAGCGCCTCGGCATCGTTTGCGTGCAGCTCATTCTCGCAGGCGCAGGGCAGGGCAACATCCACGGGCACTTTCCACGGCCGCGCTCCCGGCAGGAATTCCGCACCTACCTGTTTGGCATATACGCTGATGCGCTCGCGCTGCGTTTCCTTGATCTCCATGAGCATTGCCAGCTTTTCCGGAGTGAAGCCCTGTTCGTCCAGCACCGTGCCGGACGAGTCGGAAGCCGTCACTACCTTGGCGCCCAGCTGCATGGCCTTCTCGATGGCGAACTGCGCGACATTGCCCGAACCGGAGACGCTGACCCTGAGGCCATCCAGGCTTTTTCCTGCGTGCCGCAACATGTTCTCGGCAAAGTAGACGGTGCCGTAGCCAGTAGCTTCCGGCCTTAGCGGCGAGCCGCCGAAGCTCAGCCCCTTGCCGGTGAATACGCAATCCGTACGGTTGGTGAGCTTCTTCACCATGCCCGCCATATAACCGATCTCCCGTGCACCTACGCCGATATCGCCGGCCGGCACATCCGTATCCGATCCGACGTGGCGGAACAGCTCGCTCGCGAATGCCTGGCAGAAGCGCATGATCTCACCGAGGCTTTTGCCTTTGGGGTCGAAATCCGATCCGCCTTTGGCGCCGCCCATGGGCAGGGTGGTCAGCGCATTCTTGAAGCTCTGCTCGAAAGCGAGAAACTTCATGACCGATAGATCCACGCTAGGGTGGAAGCGGATGCCGCCCTTGTAGGGGCCTATGGCCGAGCTGTGCTGCACACGATAGCCACGGTTCACATGCACATTGCCGCCGTCATCTACCCAGGAGACACGGAAGATGATGACGCGCTCAGGCTCTACCAGCCGCTCCAGCACGCCGCTCTTCGTGTATTGCGAGTGCTCCCGCAGAAATGGCCACAGGCTCTCCATGACCTCGGCCACCGCCTGCAGCAGCTCCGGCTGGCCCGGATTGCGGGCCGCCACGTAATCGATGAAGTTTTCTACGGGTTTGGTAATCAACAGAGCTCTCCGTTCAGTCAGATTGCAGTTCTAATGGCGATACGTCCAGTACACGCAGGCGGCGCCGGAAGCCGCTGGGGAAAGGCCACTGGATGCTATGGCCGCGCCTCAAGCCCAGCAGGGCGGAACCAACCGGTGTCAGTATGGAAATTTTTCCGGCATCCACATCGGCCTCATCCGGCAAAACCAGCTCGATCTGGCGCTGGATACCCGTACTTTCATCCAGATAGGTGACGCGGGAATACAGGCGTACGGCATCCGCCGGCATACGTTCATCAGGAACGACAATGGCGCGGTCCAGCTCTCCGTCCAGCGGGTGGTTTCTTGTTATTGGCGCAAGACGAGCAAAATCCCGATCAGAAACGAACAACTCATTGGATTCCATATCAAATTCCTTTCTGCCAATAAAAAGCCCCGCCATTCCAGGAGGGGCTGTGGCTATATGATAGGCCTTCTTGGTATGCTGCAGTAGTCGCTGAATCTGCACATGACTGTTTCCAGAAGGGACACAATCTCATGAATGACCTGAACCTGATGGCTATCTTCGCGTATGTGGCGCAAGAGGGCAGCTTTGCAGGAGCTGCACGCAAGCTCGGAACCTCGCGCTCTGCCGTCAGCAAGGCCGTGGCCAAGCTGGAAAAGGCGCTGGGCGCGCGCCTGCTCAACCGCAGCACGCGGCGCCTGAGCTTGACGGAGATCGGCACTGCCATGTTCGAACACTGCAGCCGCATCATTGAAGAGGCTGAACAAGCTACACGCGTGGTGGAAGATCTCAATGCGCAGCCGCGAGGAACCTTGCGCGTCGCCGCCTCGGTGGCTTTCGGCACGCTGCATATCGCACCAGCAATGGCCGAGTTTCTGGAAAAGCATCCGCAGCTGAATATCGACATGGCCATCACCGACCGCGTCATCGATCTTGCGGGAGAAGGCTATGACCTGGCCATCCGCGTGCTGCAAGAGCCGCCCGCTTCCATGGTCGCGCGCAAGCTGGCGCCGGTGCGGCGCAGGCTTTGCGCCACGCCGTCTTATTTTCGCCAATACGGGGTGCCACGGGTTCCGCAGGATCTGGCCCGGCACAATTGCCTCGATTACATTCACTCGGGTGACAAAGGCATCTGGAAGTTTCGCGGGCCGCAGGGCGAGATCGCCGTGCCCGTGTCAGGCAGGCTGCGCATCAACGATGACGAGGCCCTGTCCCAGGTAGTGCTGGGCGGGTTGGGTTGTGCGCTGCTGCCCACCTTCATCGTCGGCCGCGATATCCAGAGCGGCAGGCTCGCTTGCGAGCTGACGGAATACATACCGGTGGAGCAGTGGGTGTATGCCATCTACCTGCCCAACCGCAACCTGCCGCTCAAGGTGCGCGTGTTTATCGACTTTCTGCTGAACCGCTTCGGCGAGGAACCCTACTGGGATAAAGCGGAAAGGCCAGCCTAAGCATCCGTTCTCAGGCGCTCGATCTCGCGAATGGCCGAGGCGAGATGTTCGAAGCTGTGGCTGCCGCCTTCGATGAGGATCAGCCTCGCCTTGCCTTCGAAATTGGCGACACTTTCCTGGTAGGGAATCAGCTCGTCGCCTTTTTCATGCAGCACCACGCAGTTTTCGGGTTCGCCTGGCAGCCGGTAACTTTCATACTTCTGTAGGTCAGCTTCATCCATCACGTCCTGCTCGCCGGTGTACATATTGGTCACCAGGCCGATATCGGGTTTCAACGTTCTTTCCGGCGTCATGCACGGATTGAGCAGCACGCAGTCCAGAGCATGTTTCTTCGCCAGCTGGTAGGCCCAGAATCCGCCGAGCGAAGAGCCGATGAGAAGTGGATGCCCGACAGCGTTTCGCACGATCTCGTCCAGCTGCCGGTAGCCGTAGTCCGGATGCAAGGTGTCGTAGCTTGCCAGCGTAATTTCCGGAAACACCTGTCGGAATGCCCGGCTTTTTTCCGACAGCGGGCTGGAGCGGAAGCCATGGATATAGATTAATGATTGCGAGCGCACGGTAGATCAGCCAGAGATTATGGTTTGATGGAATGTACACGGGAGTGCGCACGCTTGAAAGGTCGGGTCCGCCTGCTCCCGCCGCGCCTGATGCAACTAGTTGTCTTTATTCACCTTCCAAGGGATATGGACATGCTGTTCACACGTTTTCCCCATCGTAGGATAATTTCCCTGCTCAGCCTG
>DASTRT010000062.1:0-5521 GCA_035761085.1 Methylophilaceae bacterium | reverse complement strand
TTCATCTATCTGTATTACCAGACCAACAGCTTCGAGATCGTCGACTACCATGCGCTGCCTCTGCCGCTCAACGTGCAGATCCTGATTTTCCTGGCCTTCTTCATGGCCTTTGCCGTCAAGATTCCCATGTGGCCGGTGCATACCTGGTTGCCCGATGCGCACGTGGAAGCACCGACCGGCGGCTCCGTGATCCTGGCGGCCATCATGCTCAAGCTGGGCGGCTACAGCTTCCTGCGTTTTGCCATGCCGATCGCGCCGGATGCGGCGCATACACTTTCGGGCTTCATGATTGCGCTGTCGCTGATCGCCATTTTCTACATCGCCCTGGTTGCGCTGGTGCAGCAGGACATGAAGAAGCTTATCGCCTATTCGTCCATCGCGCACATGGGCTTTGTTACGCTGGGCTTCTTCATCTTCAATTCGCTGGGCATGGAAGGCGCAATCGTGCAGATGATCTCGCACGGTTTTATCTCGGGCGCCATGTTCCTATGCGTTGGCGTTTTGTATGATCGCATGCACAGCCGGCAGATTGCTGACTACGGCGGCGTAGTGAATACCATGCCGACCTTCGCCGCCTTTGCCGTGCTGTTCTCCATGGCCAATTCCGGGCTGCCCGGTACTTCCGGCTTCGTCGGTGAATTCATGGTGGTGCTGGGTACTGTGCAGGTGAATTTCTGGTATGCCTTTGTTGCCGCCACCATCCTGATTTTCGGCGCGGCTTATACGCTATGGATGGTCAAGCGCGTGTTCTTTGGCAGCATCGGCAATGCCAGCGTGGCCGCGCTCAAGGATATCAACAAGCGTGAATTTCTAATCCTGGCCCTGTTGGCCATCCTGGTGATCGGCTTCGGTGTCTACCCGCAGCCAATCACCGCCATGACGCATGCCACCGTGGAGCAGCTGCTCGGCCATATGGCACAAAGCAAGCTGCCGGGGATGTAAGCAATGAATGCCATTCAATTCGACCTGATCGCCGTATTGCCCGAGATGCTCATCCTCTCGATGGCGATGTTCGTCCTGCTGCTGGATCTCTTCATCAAGCAGGAGAACCGCTTCCTGATCTATATCTTCACGCAGATGACCCTGCTGGGCGCCGCCTTCATCACCATTTACACGCATGAGCCTTCGGTGGGCTACTTCTTCAACGGTATGTTCGTCGATGATTCGCTGTCCGACGCACTCAAGCTCATGATCTACCTGTCGACCTCGATGTTCCTGGTCTACAGCAGGAGTTACATCGCATTGCGCGGCATGTACCGCGGCGAATTCTATTCGCTGGTGCTGTTCGCCATGCTGGGCATGATGCTGCTGGTATCCGGTCAGCACTTCCTTACACTCTACATGGGCCTGGAACTGCTGTCGCTTTGTCTCTACGCGCTGGTGGCGCTGGACCGAGACAATGCCCGCTCAACGGAAGCGGCCATGAAGTATTTCGTACTGGGCGCACTGGCTTCCGGCATGTTGCTCTATGGCATGTCCATGCTGTACGGCGTGACCGGCAGCCTCAATATCGGTGAAGTCGCCAGCGCCTTGCTCAATGGCGTCCCTAATCATGGCGTACTGATTCTCGGCCTGGTGTTCATCGTCGCCGGACTGGCCTTCAAGCTGGGGGCTGTGCCTTTCCAGATGTGGGTGCCGGATGTTTACCAGGGCGCGCCGACCGCTGTCACGCTGTTCATCGCCTCGGTTACCGAGTTTGCCGCCTTTGGCTTCCTGATTCGCCTGCTGGTGCAGGGCCTGTATGTGCTGGCAATCGACTGGCAGGGCATGCTGATCCTCATGGCCGTACTGTCCATCGTCGTCGGCAACGTCACCGCCATCGCCCAGACCAATATCAAGCGCATGCTGGCCTATTCCTCGATTTCGCACATGGGCTACCTGCTGTTCGGCTTCCTGAGCGTGAGCACCAACGGTTACGCCTCCGCCATGGTCTACATCACGGCCTATGTGCTGATGTCGCTGGCTTCCTTCGGCATCGTGCTGCTGCTGTCGCGGCAGGGCTTCGAGGCGGAAAACCTGGACGACCTCAAGGGGCTGAACCAGCGTAGTCCATGGCATGCATTCCTCATGCTGATCACCATGTTCTCGCTAGCCGGCATTCCGCCAACGGTGGGCTTCTACGCCAAATTCGTCGTGCTGCAATCGGTGCTGCAGGCGGGCTTCGTCTGGCTTGCGGTATTTGGCGTGCTGATGGCCGTGGTCGGCGCCTTTTACTACCTGCGCATTGTCAAGCTCATGTATTTCGACGAACCGCTGGACCATACGCCGATTCGCGGCCAGGCTGACATGAACATGGTGCTCAGCGTCAATGCCCTGGGCCTGCTGGCACTCGGCCTGATGCCGCAGCGGCTGCTGGATATCTGCGGCTACGCAATTATGCGCAGCCTGCAATAGGCAGGGCAGTCATGTCGAATTTCGCCACCGTACACCTGATCCTTCTGCTTCTCGCCATCCTGGCGGCCAACCTGCCGTGGTTTTCCGAGCGCCTGTTTTATCTCATCCCGCTCAGGAAGCAGCCGAAGTCGCTGGGCTGGTGCCTGCTGGAACTCATCATCCTGTACTTCGTCATGGGCGGCATCGCTTTTTTTGCCGAGCGCGCCACTATGGGGCAAATCGCACCGCAAGCCTGGGGCTTTTATGTGATAACAGCGTGTCTGTTCCTGGTATTTGCCTTCCCCGGATTTGTCTACCGCTATCTATGGAAAAAGAAGTAAGCGACAGCCTCACCGAAACCCGCATCAGTTCTGAAGCCGTATTCGACGGCAAACTGTTGCATGCACGCCGTGATCTGGTGAAATTGCCCAATGGTGAGGAAGCGACGCGCGAATATATCGTGCATCCTGGTGCGGTGCTGATCATCCCGGTGTTGCCGGACGGCCGGCTAGTGTTCGAGCGGCAGTTCCGTTATCCGCTGGGCCGTGCGTTCGTGGAATTGCCTGCCGGCAAGATCGACCCCAACGAAGATCCGCTCATTACCGGCCAGCGCGAACTGCTGGAAGAAACGGGCTACAGCGCCAGCCACTGGGAATTTGTCGCCACGCTGCATCCATGTATCGGTTATTCCAGCGAAGCGATCCACATCTATCTCGCCTCGGGATTGAGCCTCGGCGATCACAAGCGGGACGACGAGGAATTCCTGGAGATATTCACCATGCACCTGCCGGAGGCAATGTCTGGCATGCAGCGCGGCGAAATCACCGACGGCAAGACCATGATCGCCCTATTCTGGGCGCACACCTGGCTGCAGGACAAGCTGCTCTAACCCTTGCGTTCGCTTTCACACAGAATTGCTCACTGACAAAGCCTAAGATCGCCATCAGGCTAATTCCGCCTGGTGTAAACCGGTTCCAGAGGCAGACGTTATTACACAGGAACAGGTTAGAAAGGAGCAGCAAACATGAAGAAGGTTGGATTTTCCCTGGTTGCCGGACTAATTGCTTTGGCCGCAACCCCCAGCGCATTTGCGCATGATTCCGTAGGCTGGAGCATCAGCATCGGCTCACCCGGCGGATATTATGCTCCCCCGGCAGTAGTCTATGCCCCACCTCCGGCTGTTTACTATGACCCAGCCCCGGTCTATTTGCGTTACTACAGCCCAGCCCCCCGAGTTCGCTATTACACGCCGCGTTACTATCGGGATGATTGGGACCACGATCATCATCGGCACCATCGCAGACACTGGGGTGATGACGACTGATGTGCCTGAACTGACCAAAAGCCGCTTCATGCGGCTTTTTTGTTGCCTGTGGTTTTGAGATGAAACCGATCCGCAGTTGTCCAAACTGGCGTTGATATGCGCGAAAACGAAATGAAGTTTCTTTGTGACGAGATGTTCAAGGGCCTGGCTCGCAAATTGCGCACTGCCGGTTACGATGTCGAGATGGAACCTGACGGCACGCAAGACAGGCAGTTGATCCGGCGCGCCATGGAAGAGGGGCGCGTGCTACTGACGCGAGATGTCACACTGCTGGAGATCCGCCATGCCAAACAGGTGGTCGTGCTGCTGGAAAGTGACGGCCTGGAAGCCTGCGCCCGCGAGGTAACGAATAAACTGGGAATAAATTGGCTGCTGAATCCTTTCAGCCGCTGTTCCTTATGTAATACGCCGCTGGTGGAAACCGAGCGGCCGGATGATTTTCCACCGGATGTCGAGGCTGCGTTCATTTGTTCGACTTGTGAGAAGTACTACTGGCAAGGTGGACATGTAGATCGCATGCGAAAGCGTCTGGAGAAATGGCAGGCTGAATTCCATTCTGGCCGAACAATCAGTGAGCTACAGGACTCAAGCGTTTGATTCATGCGGGTCGGACAGCATGGAAGCGAAGACGGACGTAGTCGGCATACCAGGCACCGGTGGCGTCGCATAGCTGCGGTCGTAGCCGCCCCACCGCCGCAGACAGGACACTGTCCCGATCGCTTTGTCGCAAGTGTTCGAGAAACTGATGGCCGAAAGTCCTCAGCCATCCGCTGATATCGCCGGGCAGACGAGTCGGACGCGGCACGAGCTGGATGCTGAGTACCCTGAATCCCTGGGTTTCCAGGAGCTGTTGATATTCCTCGGGGCGTGGAAAAAACCAGGGGTTTTCTGCAGAAAAGCCATGCTCGGTAAGCACCTGTTGCTGCGTACTCACGATTTTTGCCACATTACCATGCCCGCCAAATTCACCGACAAAGCGTCCGCCCGGTTTTAACGCCCGCCATACTCCAACGATGACTGCCTCAGGATCCGGCATCCAGTGCAGGGCGGCATTGCTGAACACGGCATCGAACTCCGACTGGAAAGGCAACGCGCGGCCGTCCATGACGCGTGCATCCAGTCCAAGTTTGCGGGCCGCTTCTACCATGCTGACACTGGCATCCACGCCCAGCACGTTGCAGCCGAGGGCCTGGAGCTTCACGGTTAATGCGCCGTCGCCGCACCCCAAGTCGAGAATCCTCTCGCCAGGCTGTGGTGCCAGAAGTTCGACGACGGACATGCCGAGATCGGAGACGAAACGGGCATTTTCCGCATATTGCTGCGGATCCCAGAATTGGTCGTCGGTGGACCTCGTACTCACGGTTGCTCCCGCCGTTGCCCATCCAGTTTTTCCAGAAAGGCCCGCAGATCACTTTCCTGGGTAAGCGGATTCATGATGGTTACCCGAAGCCATATCTGGTCGTTCAGCATGACCTGGGTCAGGTGGAATTCCCCGCGCTCTACCAGCTGCCTGCGCAGCGATTCCTGATGTCTGTTGAGCGCATTGCCAGTAACCCCAGCGGGAACGTGGCGGAAGCAGACGATATTGGTCTGCGGCTGCATGAGCAGTTCGAAATTCCCGGTCTCTACCAATAACTGTGCTAGTCGTTTCGCCGTACCAAACACGTGTTCGACCAGACCGCCTAGCTTTTCACTACCGTAGAGCATGAAGGCTGCCCACAACTTGAGGCCCATCATGCGCTTGGTACATTCCAGTGTGCGCGTACCGAGATTGTAAGATTCTTCGGCATCGCCCTCCTGGAACAGGTAGGACGCCTCCTGTGC
>DASTRT010000061.1:0-2747 GCA_035761085.1 Methylophilaceae bacterium | reverse complement strand
AGGCAGCGATCATGGTATCCACGTCCTTGATGTCGCGGAAGCCGATGACGCCATCCAGATCACGGCCCGGAATGGGCAGCATGAACGGCGTGGAGCCGGTGGCGATCAGCAGACGATCGTAATCCGCGCTGGTGCCGTCCTCGGCATAAACGAAGCGGCGCACACGGTCGATGCGATTGACGCGCTTGCCCGCGTGCAGCGTAATGCCGTGCTCCGCGTACCATTCGCGGCTGTTGAGCACGATGTCGTCGATGGTTTGCTCGCCAGCCAGCACCGGCGACAGCATGATGCGGTTGTAGTTGGGGTGCGGCTCATCGCCGAACACGGTGATTTGGTAGAGGTCGGGAGCAATCTTCAGCAGCTCCTCGATAGTGCGCATGCCTGCCATGCCGTTGCCGATAACGACCAGTCTCATTCTTTTCATCATTTCTCCTCTATTGCAAATCAGGCGGCGACTTCGAGGGCATCTTGTGCACCCTTGCTGTACGCCAGGCGTACGACGTCGCCGATTACGATAATTCCCGGGCTTTTCAGTCCTTGCTGCTGCACGGCCGTGGGAAGCATGGCAACCGTGCTGACGATGTGCCGTTGCTGCGGCATTGTTCCCTGCTGGATGGCGGCTGCCGCACTATCAGGCGGCATGCCTGCGTCGAGCAGTTCCGTGACGATGGCCGCCAGCCGCTTCATGCCCATGTAGATGACGAGTGTGGTGCGGCCTTGCACCAAGGCCTGCCAGTCAGGTTTTTCCCCATTCCTGGTGTGGCCGGTGATAAAGGTCACGCCATGGCTCAGTTCGCGGTGCGTGACAGGGATGCCGATGGCAGCGGGCGCTGCAATGCCACTGGTGATGCCGGCGATGACTTCTGTCGGAATGCCGGCGCTGCGCAAGGTCAGGATTTCCTCGCCGCCGCGACCGAACAGAAACGGGTCGCCCCCTTTGAGCCGTACCACTGCATGTCCTTGCTCGGCGAGCGCCACCATCATGCGGTTGATGAAGTGCTGCGGCGTCGACTTGCAGCCGCCGCGCTTGCCTACCTCGATGATGCGGGCAAGGGGTGCATATTCCAGCAGTGCTCGATTCACCAGATCGTCCAGCAGGACGACGTCAGCCCTCTGCAGCGTTTTCAGCGCCTTGACGGTAACCAGTTCCGGATCGCCCGGTCCGGCACCGATGAGATATACCTTGCCTGTCATTTCAAACCATTACGTATGTGCATATCCCTGATTAGCAATTAGCGTGCCCGTCTAATTAATATTAATAAACATATACTTATGGAAAATATGGCAAGACCTGCGCTTCCAACGGGTGCGCGTGCACCATCTTGGAAGCGCAGTCGCGTGCTTTTTGGGGCGACTTCAGAAGGTATACATCACGGTCAGCCAGACCTTTTCGGTATCAGGCTTGCGGGCTGCGGCCGCAGCAAGCTGATCCTTTTCGTTGAAGTTGGCATATTCGGCCTTGAACCACAGGTGCTTGTCCCAGGCATACATCACGCCCAGGTCGAGCTCTCCCCCATAAGTGTCGCCCGTGCCACCGCCTGCCTTGGCGAAATCCTCGTCGGACTTGATGATGTGGTATTCGCCCAGCAATGTGACGGATCCAAAGGGCTTGCCGCCAAACGAGAGATAGGTATCCCTGATGCCCTGCTTGGGCGTAACCAGGAAGAGATCGGCCCAGCCCTGGAACAGGTGATTGGTACCGAAGGGCGTCTGGAAAGCGTACTTGCTATCGTTGCTGGATAATGTCTCGTGGTCGAGGCGCAGGTACCAGCTGTTGACCATGGCGCCCGCGCCAAGATGATAGTAGTGAGCGTCGATGCGGTTGTCGCCACCCGAGTAGTCGTCCTGTTTGGCGTATTCGGCGGTGTAGAGTCCAGACCAGGCAGTGCCAAACTTGTGCGAGCCATCAAGTCGCAGGCCAAGGGTCTTGTTCGAGGCGTCCACGCTTTCTGCGGCAGCCGGCGTTGCTGCCAGTCCGGATGGAACGGTATAGCCGAGATCGTTGAAGTTGCTGAAATAGCCGTAGCCGGTCAGGCTTTCAGACGGGGAGAGCCGGTACTTGAGGTTGGCAATGTCGAGATCGCCCGAGCGCAGCTTGGTGTTGATCTGCTTCACGCGGTCGAAATGCGCCAGGTAGATTTCGGTATTGGGCAGGCTCTTGTTTTCCACGGCAATACCATCGAACACCTGCATGACCTGGCGGAACTCCACATTGCCGATGAAGCGCACGTTATCCAGCTTGACCGACTGCCGCCCGAGCCGGAAGCGGGTATTGCTGATACCGGTCCAGTCGACGAACAACTGGTTGATGTCGGTATTGTCGGGATCTACCACATTGGGGTAATTCGCCTTGCCAGGCTGGCTCACGTTCAGTGCACGGTCGTTGTAGTCGTCGACCAGTTTTCCCACGTCGATGAGCTGGGCGGCAAAGCTGAAATTCTTGAAGGGTGCGGTCTGCCAGCCGATCAGGCTGCGCAGCGTCAGGGCTTCCGCATTCTCCGGCAGGTTGTCCTGATCAACATACTCGGAGCGCAGGCGGAAGCTCGTAAGGTTGTGGCCTGCCTTGATAGCGTCAAGGAAGGTGTAAGGAGGCGAGGCAGTATCCTCGGCGTAGACTGTCGGCACAGTGGCAAACAGACAGGCTAGGGTCAGCTGCAGGGTAGAGGTTATTTTCACGGAGGCTCCTGGTCGAATGGTTGTTATTGGCAGCAGAAACAGCGTGCAGGCCTGCATGACAAGCGCAATGC